>DAHWDR010000081.1:0-11925 GCA_027330745.1 Acetobacteraceae bacterium
AGGTAACCCATGATTTCGGCCGGGATCCCGCCCAGGACCCCGACGACGCCCCCGCCCCAACCGCGGCCAACCCGGCCCCGCCCGCCCTGGCGCAAGCCCGGCCCCTGACCGCCGTACCGGCCGAGCGATCCGCCGATCACATCCCCGCCGGCACAGCCGCCGCGCCCGCGCGGCTAAAGGCCGCATGCGCCGCCGCCCCGCCGAACGCCGGCCGTCCCAGCCCGGCGCGCCACCGCATCCGCGCCGCCGCCATCCGTGGCGTCCGGCGTGGCGGCGGCGCGCTTGGTGGTTCCCGCGGCGCATGGCCCCCAAACCGATCGAAAACCGTCTTCCGGGACGGGATTTCGCACGCCCTTTTTGTTGCGTTATCGTAATATTATCCGTCACCCAGCCGCCTGCGACGGGGGTAGATGGCCGGCTCGGGGCCGGCCATGACGGGGGCATCCCGCCACACGCCCCCGGGTCTACCCAGCCCGTCCTCCCCCGATCTCCCCCACCAAGGCCCCCGCGCCGGCTTTGCGAACCCAGCCGCCGGCGTGGTAAAATCCGCCGTGGCGTATTGGGGCAAGATCATCGGCGGGATGGCCGGCTTCGCGATGGGCGGGCCGGTGGGGGCGATGTTCGGCGCCGCGCTGGGCCACGCCGCCGATAGCGGGGTCATGCCGGAATTGCGCCGCATCCTGCCCGGCGCCGACCCGGCCGCCGCCATCCGCATGGCGGCCCGGTTCGGCGGGCGGGAACAGGTGCTGTCCCTCGGCGTCATCACCCTGGCCGCCAAGCTCGCCAAGATCGATGGCCCGGTGCGGCGCGAGGAAATCGCCGCGTTCCGCGCCCGCTTCCGCGTCCCGCCCGAGGCGCTGCACCAGGTCGGCGCCCTGTTCGACCAGGCACGCCACTCCGCGGACGGCTACCAGGACACCGCCGCCGCCCTGGGGCACGCCTTCGCCGACCAGCCCGGAACGCTGGAAGACCTGCTGGCGTCCCTGTTCGCGATCGCCGCCGCCGACGGGGCGGTGAACCGCGCCGAACACGGCTTCCTGTCCGATGTCCACGCCGCGTTCCACCTGGATCAGGCAGCCTGGGACCGCGCCCGCGGCGCCGCCCCGCCGCGGCGCGCGGAGGGTGAGGCCGACCCCTACGCGGTGCTGGGCGTGACCGAGGCGGCCAGCGCGGAAGAACTCCGCGGCGCCTGGAAGGCGCTGATGCGCACCCATCACCCCGACAGCCTGGCCGCCCAGGGCATCGCGCCCGACATCATCGCCCGCGGCGCCGAGAAAGTCGCCCGCATCAACGCCGCCTGGGACCGGATCAAGCGCGAGCGCGGGCTGTGAGCGGCGGAGTTACAAGCCTGGCGCCGCGCGACCAACCCAGTCCAAATCATGACGCGCGGCCGGCGGGAACCCGCATCGATACGCTGGTGCTGCATTACACCGGCATGCAGACCGCGGCCGCGGCGCTGGCGCGGCTGTGCGACCCGGCGGCGGCCGTCTCGGCGCATTACCTGATCGAGGAAGACGGCGCGGTCTGGCGCCTGGTGGCCGAGGACCGCCGCGCCTGGCACGCCGGCGTCTCGTTCTGGCGCGGCCGACGCGGGCTGAACGATCCTTCGATCGGGATCGAGCTGGTCAATCCGGGCCATGAATGGGGCTACCGCCCGTTTCCGGTGTTGCAGATGGCGGCGCTGTGCGATTTGTGTCTGGCGCTGTTTTCCCGCCATGCGATCCCGCCGCGCAACGTGGTGGCGCACAGCGATATCGCGCCGGACCGCAAGCAGGACCCCGGGGAATTATTCGGCTGGCGGGATCTGGCCGCCAACGGAGTCGGGCTATGGCCCGAGGATGTGCCGGACCTGGGCACCGGGGGCGCAAGCCGGGACGCGGCGTCGCTGGCGCCGGTGCGCGCGGCGCTGCGCGGCGTCGGCTACGAGGTGGCGGCCGAGGGCGCGCTGGACCCCGGGCTGTCGGTGGTCCTGCGCGCGTTCCAGCGCCACTGGCGGCCCGAGGCGGTCACCGGTCAGGCCGATGCCGGGACCAGGCTGCGCCTCGCGGCGGTTTCGGCGCTGGTTGGGGCATAGGCCGCGGGTCCGGCGTCGACTGTACGGAGCGGTTCACCCTGTTGACCGTTCGGTGTGCGAGCAACACCAACACATATTCAAGCTCGTAAACCCTCCCCCAGCTTTCATTCACGATGTGGATATCACACCCGTCGTGGTACCGATGACAAACGGCGGATACTACCCCGGCCTGACGCCGACGGAGTTCAGGCGTCACGAGGACGTGGTTCAATATATTGCATATCTTCGAGGCGATCAGAAATCGTTCCCTGTTGCAGGACTTGTCGGATGGCGCATAGTATCCTCGCTAGGTGACCGGATGGACCGGGCATCGCCGAAAAGTCGGTTGGTACGGCCGGCAGCCGGCACTTCGGCCTCACGCGCACCGTCGCAGTATCCAGCGTTCCGCCTTGGTCGCCTGCCAAGCGCCACTGACGGAACGTTGCCGACACCGCAACCATGATCGGACCAGCAGATGCAGTCGCCGGAAATCCACTCGTTCTCATCGCCGAGCGTTGCATCGGCAGGCTCATTTGCGCCAGAAATCGGCTTGATCGCGCGCCGGGCCGTCCATCGTTGTGCGCCGCTGAAGTAGAGGAGCCTGCGGCCAAACCATGCACGCAATCCAATATGTGGACGTCCCTGGCTACCCGGCGGCGCATTCCCCCTATTCGCATGCCGTCGTCGCCAACGGCTTCGTGTTCGTGTCCGGCCAGATACCGGTGCGGCCGGGAGGAGCCCCCGACGAAGTCATCGGCGACACTATGCATGAGCAGACACGTCAGGCCTTGCGCAACGTCGAGACCATCCTCAAAGCCGCAGGAAGCTCGCTCGACCGCGTGGTGAGGGTGACCGTGCTACTCGCGCGACCCGATCTCTACAGAGAGATGAACGAGGCGTACGCGGAATTCTTCCCTGGGGCGAAACCAGCGCGGGCAATGCACCGCTTCGGCGCCGACATCCCCGGCGTGCTCGTCGCCATCGAGGCGATCGCGCTCGCCTGAGAACCGCAACCGCCTTTGGCCCCAAACGACAGCGCCTCGCGGGACAGTCGCCCTACCTTGATCTTACTGGGCCAAGGCGCGGCGTGGCCGACGCCGCCCAACCCGGACATGATCGCCCATCCCGCCCGCGCCGCCCCTTCCGCCCGGCCCAGCCCAGGTCCATCTTCCCCTCATGCCGCTCGCCCACGCCGCCGCTTCCCCTGGCTCTGGCCCCGACTGGCCGGTTCATGCCCTGGCCCATGGCCCGGAGGACCTGCCCCCGGTGCGCGCCCGCGATCTGGATCACGCCTGGCAGGCCGCGCGTGCCGCCGCCCTGGCGGAAGCCTGGGGCAATCACCGTCTGTTCCGCTTCCGCCGTCCCGACGGGCGCGTGACGGAATTGCTGCTCGCCGATCGGGACGCCTGCTGCTGGGCCGAGGCGGTGGATCGCCTGGCGGGACTCGGCACCGCGCATGGCCTGGCGCTGTGTTTGCGGCTGCTGGCGCTGATCGACCTGCTCACCCGCGCCCCGCCGCTGGCCGCGCGCTGCCGGCTGGCGCGCGACGGGGCCGAATTGCCGCCGGCGCTGCTGCGCGTAGCCGCCACGGTGCCGCTATCGGCGGAAGCCGGGTTCGATCCGGCGCCGTTCCACGCGGCGTTCGCGCCCGTGCTCTCTTCCCCCCTGGCGGAACCCACCGCATGACCCGTTTCCTGCCCCTGCTGACGCTGACGCTGCTGGCCGGCTGCGCGTTCGGCGCACCGCCCTCGGTCACCTCCCGCGATACCGCGGTCGCTTGCCGCGAACAGGCCCAGGCGCAGTATCGGCTGTCGCATCGCGACCAGATGTACCAGGTGGGCGATCAGGACGCGCCGGGATCGGGCGCCGCCGGCATGAAGCTGCCGACCGAGGGACTGGCCGACCGATTCGAGCAGGAGCGCTTCATGCAACGGTGCGAGCATGACGTCGGTACCGGCACCGCCCTGCATCCCTGAGCCGTCGGTCGCGCTGCCGCTGACCGAATTGGTCCGGCTGGCCGACGCCGAACGCGTGGCGGGACGGCTGACCGAGGCAGCCGCGCTGCTCGGCCGCGCGCTGGAAGTATCTCCGGGGCACCCGGACGCGCTCCAGGCGCGGGCGCTGGTTGCGTTCCAGCAGGGCGATGACGCCACCGCCGCCGCCCTGTCGGCTGCCGCCATCACCGCCCGCCCCGATCGCCCCGGCTGGTGGCGCAACCGCTGCACCATCGCCGAACGCGCCGGCGACTACCCGGCCGCCCTGGAGGCTGCCGCGCGTGCCGTCGCGCTGGCCCCGGAACAGGCCGATCTGTGGCACGCGCAGGCGGTGGTGCGGTATCGGCTGGAGGATCTGGCAGGCGCCGAGGCCTCGGCCCGCGCCGCCCTGGCGCGCGATCCCGACCATCCCGGCGCCCATGTGATCCTGGCCGAGACCCTGCTGCTGCGCGGCGATTTTCCGCCCGCCTGGGCGCATTACGAGCACCGTTTCCGGTTGCGCGGCGCTGCCCCGGTGGCCCCGCTGCTGGGCTGCCCGGTCTGGGATGGCGGCAGGATCGCCGGACGGCTGCTGCTGGTGGCCGATCAAGGTTATGGCGACGCGATCCAGTTCGCCCGCTATCTGCCCTGGGCGACGGGACGCGCCGGCGCGGTGACTTTGCTGGCGCCCCCGGAACTCGCCCCGCTGCTGGCGCCGCTGGTGCCGGGCGGCGATGTGCGGCCGGGGTGGGAGGCGGTGGCAGGCGATTGCGCCGGCCTGGCCGCCTGGGTGCCGCTGTCCGGCCTGCCGCGCTGCGCCGGAACGGAGGCGGCGACGATCCCGGCCACCCGCGCCTATCTGCACGCCGCCCCGGCCGCGGTGGCGGCCTGGCGGGCGCGGCTGGACGCGCTGGACCCGGGACCTCCCCGTGGGGGACTCCCCCGTGGGGCCCGGCGCGTGGGGCTGGTCTGGGCCGGACGGGGGACGCATCCGAACGATGCCAGCCGGTCCGCTCCGCCGGCAGCGCTGGCACCGCTGGCGCGCGTGCCGGGCGTGGTGCTGGTTTCGCTGCAACACGGGGCGGCCGAGGCGGGCTGGGCAGCGTTGGGCGATCCGGCGTGCGCCCACCCGGCACTGGCTCTGGGCGGCGGGATCGGCGATTTCCCAAACTTGGCGGCGGCACTCGCGGCGCTGGATCTGCTGATCAGCATCGATTCGGCGCCGGTGCATCTGGCCGGTGCCCTTGGCGTGCCGGCTTGGGTGATGCTGCCGCTGGGGCCGGACTGGCGCTGGGGGATGGGGCGCGCGGATAGCCCGTGGTACCCGTCGCTGCGGTTGTTCCGCATGGCGCGCCCGCGCGATTGGGCGGGGATGGCCGAGCAGGTGGCCGCGGCGTTGGTCGATTGGGTCGCGGGCGGCTAACCGGCCGCCGCGGCGATCCGGGCCAAGGCTTCCTCCCGCCCCAGCGCGGCGAGGGTTGCGTCGATCCCCGGGCTGGTCGTGCTGCCGGTGACGGCGGCGCGCAAGGGCTGGGCGACCTGACCGAGCTTCAACCCCGCGCCGGCCGCGAAATCACGCAGCGCGGCGTCGATCGCTGGGGCGGAAAAATCCGTCGCCGCCAGCGCCGGCGCCAGCGCGCGCAGGGTCAGCCGCGCCTCGGGCGTCAACAGCGCGGCGGCCTTCGGTTCCATCGGCAAGGGCCGCGGATGGGCCAGGAAGGCGGCGCTGTCGGCCAGTTCCACCAGCGTCTTGGCGCGCTCCTTCAGCCCCGGCATCAGCGCACGGATCCGGCCCGCGGCGATCGCGCCCAGCGCCAGCTCCGGCCGATGCGCCAGCCGCTCCAGCACCGTGCGCGTCAGCCGGTCGTCATCGGCGGCGCGCAGATAGACCCCGTTCAGATGCGTGAGCTTGCGGTAGTCCATGCGTGAGGCGGCGCGGCCGACATCGGCCAGATCGAACAGGGCGATGGCGGCGTCGCGTCCGACCAGCTCGGCATCGCCATGGCCCCAGCCGAGGCGCAGCAGGTAGTTGCAGACCGCTTCGGGCAGGAATCCCTGCTCGCGGAACTCCAGCACCGAGACAGCGCCGTGGCGCTTCGACAATTTCGTGCCGTCCTCGCCATGGATCAACGGGATATGGGCGAATGCCGGCGGCTCCCAGCCCATGGCGCGGTAGATCTGCACCTGACGGAACGTGTTGGTCAGATGGTCGTCGCCGCGGATCACATGGGTGATGCCCATGTCGTGGTCGTCCACCACCACCGCGTGCAAATACGTCGGCGTGCCGTCGCTGCGCAGGATGATCATGTCGTCGAGTTCGGCATTGGCCACGCGTACCTCGCCCTGGACCAGGTCGCGGACCAGCGTGTCGCCGTCGCTTGGGGCGCGCAGGCGGATCGCGGGGGCGATTCCCGGGGGGGCGTCGGCCGGATCGCGGTCGCGCCAGCGTCCGTCATAGCGGGGTGGGCGGCCGGCGGCGGCGGCGGCGGCGCGCATTTCGGCCAGTTCGGGCGGCGTGCAGTAGCAGCGATAGGCCTGGCCGGCGGCGAGCATGGTTTGCGCCACTTCGGCATGGCGGGCGGCGCGGGTGGACTGGAACACCGGCGGGGCGTCGGGCGACAGGCCGAGCCAGGCGAGACCGTCCAGGATGACCTCCGTCGCCGCTTCGGTGCTGCGGGCGCGGTCGGTGTCTTCCACGCGCAACAGATATTCGCCGCCGTGGTGGCGGGCGAACAGGAAGTTGAACAGCGCGGTGCGGGCCCCGCCGATATGCAGCAGGCCGGTGGGGCTGGGGGCGAAGCGGGTGCGAACGATCATGCGCAGCGCTTAGCCCCGACCGGGCCGGGGGACAACTTGCGCGGCGGCGGCGCGGCGGGCAGGTTGCGCGGAGAAGGTGGAGACCGGCGATGGACGCGGCAGAGACCTGGATCACCGATGAGGCGGCGCTGGCCGCGCTATACGGGGCGCCGTCCGAGGGCGCGATCCGCAAGGAAGTGGACTATGTCCCGGATGTCTATCGCGCCTTCATCGAGGCCGCGCCGTTCGTGGCGCTGGCCACCGCCGGCCCCGACGGGCTGGATGTTTCGCCGCGCGGCGATCCGGCCGGGTTCGTGACCGTCGCGGACGAACACACCTTGCTGATTCCGGATCGGCGCGGCAACAACCGCACCGATTCGCTGCGCAACCTGATCGCCGATCCGCGGCTGGCGCTGCTGTTCCTGATCCCCGGCGTGGGCGAGACCTTGCGGGTAAACGGGCGCGGGCGGATCTCGGTGGCGCCCGATCTGCTGGCGCGGTTTCCGGCCCAGGGAAAGCTGCCGCGCTCGGTGATCGTGGTTGCGGTCGAGCGGGTGTATTTCCAGTGTCCGAAAGCGATCGTGCGGTCGGAGCTGTGGAATCCCGAGCGGCATGTGCCGCGCGCGGCGCTGCCGAGTTCGGGGATCATCCTGGCGGCGCTGACCAAGGGGGCGGTGGGGGGCGCGGCATATGATGCGGCGTATCCGCAGCGGCTGGCCGACACGATTTATTGAGGGGCGTAACCGATCGCGACCCACCGATGACTTCCTCTCGGACGACTCCCCGGACTGGTCCGGTCGCCGGATCGGGCGCGGTGATGGCCGTGGTTCTGTGGCTGTTCGCCGATACCTTCGCGGCCTCGCTCTATTCGGTGGACGATCTCGCCCATCGCGCGGTAGCGCTCTGGGCGGCCGGGCGACCGATCCGGATCGCCAGCCTGCTACCGGTGCTTGGCCCGGTGGACGCGCTATTGGCACTGGGCGCGGTGGCCGCGGCGGTCACGCTGGCCTGGATGGAATGGCGCAGCGCGGCGCTGACCCGGCTGCTGCGTGAGGGCACGCGCGGCCAGTTCGCGCTGTTGCTGGGTGCGGTGCTGATATGGCTGGCGCAGTATTGTTTCGTGCCGGGCGTTCTGTTGGGCGGCGACACCGCGACCCATATCACCCGCTTCTTCGAAGTCAGCCAGGCCCTCGCCGCCGGCCATCTGCCGCTATGGACCAACGATCAGTATCTCGGCAGCCCGCTGCTGAGTTTCACCGGGCCTCTGACTTATCTGCTTGGCGGCGCGGCGAATGTGCTGATCGGCAACGCGATGGTCACCGGCAAGGTGTTTCTGCTGGCAACCAAGCTGCTGACCGGAATTGCCTTCTACCGGCTGCTGCGTCGCTTCGGGCTGGCGCGCGCCGCGGGCCTTGCCGGAGCGGCCGGCTTGGTCGGTTCGTTCTCGTATGTGCATCTGTTCCTGTATCGCGGGGTGTACCCGCAGGCCCTGACAATCCTGTTCCTGGTGCTGCTGTTCCATGCCGCCGAGGGACTGATGACCACCCTGCGTACCCGCGCCGGCGACTGGGCGTTGTTCGCGCTGACCACCGCGGCGATGATCGTCAACCACCAGCCACATGCGCTGTTTGCCGCCTTCTATCTGGGGATTTTTGGCCTGGTCAGCCTGCTGGCAGGACGCTGGCACGCGCGCGGACTGTTCGGTTTGGTCGGCGCGGGCGTCGTTGGCGTGATCACCTCGCTGTTCGCGGTGATTCCGATCATCACCCAGGCCGGGTGGGTGATGATCGAACCGGGCAGCGCATTCTTCCGGCTGCGCCTGCCGACCCTGATCCGGCTTTGGCATCTGGTGATGTGGCGCGATACGCGCACGACCTGGGGCACCGACTACTGGGCGTATCTCGGTATTGTACTGCTGGTCCTGGCGGTGACCGGCGCCTTGGCCGCGGTATCGCGGCGGCTTGATCCGCCACGCCGGCAGATTGCGTTTGCCTGCCTGGCCTGCCTGCCCCCAGCGCTGGTGGTGTGGAACCCGGTCGTGCGGGCCATCATGTTCATCCTGTTCTTCGTCGCGATCCTGGGCGCGCTGGGTGTGCAGCGCCTGTTCGAGTCCGGAACCTGGCGCGGGCGGGCCATGACCCTGGCGCTGGTCGCGCTGCTGCTGGACGTTGGTTCCACCGCGGTGCAACCGGTGGCGCGGACCGACAAGGGATTCCTGATATCCGCCGGCCATGCCATCGCCGCATGGCGGCCGCAAGCGCGGGTCGTGGAAATGCCGCTCGGGCCGCATGGCCGGCTGCATGGCTCGGTCGGCCCCAATGCCACGCCGATGAGTTATGTCGCCGATGTCGAACGTGTCGCCGGCACGCATAATATGGCGGCGACGCGCGTACACAATTACGCTATCACCACGGTCAAGCTCGCGCAGCACGACCTGACCATGCGCGGTCGGCTGAGCACTGCGACAGCCCGACTGTTGGCGATGCTGAATGTGCGCGCGGTGGTTTGCTGGTCCAGCGAACACATGGGCTGTCCGGTGCGGCTTTCCCCCACGGCCGACGGAGTATTGGGTGATGTCATCCCGGTGCCCGGACCAAGCCCGGTGCTGTTTGCCGCGCGCGTCGTAGCCCTGAAACCGTCACCGCGGTTCGATAAGCCGATGCTGTGGGACGCGGATTTTGCACCCGAATCGCACAACCCAGTGGTGCTGGGAATCGATCGGTTTCTGCATCGCTGGGAGAAGGTGACCGATCCCAGGCTGGACGGCATGGCCGCTGCGCTGGCGGTACGGCAGCTACCGACCAACGCGGCGATATCCGCACCGGGCTGGCGCGCGCATCTGGTTTCCTACCATGTCGGATTACAACGGGTACAAATACGGCTGCGCACCAGCGGGCCGGGCTATGCGCAGCTGGCATTTCCGGACTACCCCGGGACGTTGGTCAGCGTGAACGGAGATCAGGTGATCCCGCTGCAAGGGGCAACCAATCTGATGGTTCTGCCGTTGCCGGCGGGCGCGCTAAGGATCACGCTCACTCCCGTCATGACCGTCTGGGAACGTGTCTCCGCGGCGATTTCCCTGTTCGGCCTGTTGCTGGTGGCCGGCGGCGTCATGGTGCTGCGGCGCCGGACGCGGCCCTGAGGGCGTCCTCCGCCCACGCCCGCACCACCCCCAGCACACCCGCCACCGAGGCCGCCGCCCGCCCCGCCCGTTCCGGTGTGGTCACGAACCACCGCACCGGCCGCAACGCCGCATCCGCCGGCGCCACCACGCAGCGCGCGCCCGCGACCAGCACGGCCACTCCACCGCCATCCGCCGCCACCCGCCCCGCCACGCCCCACAGCGCCAGCGCGTCCGCCAGCAACCCGCGCAGTTCCGCCTGCGTCACAGCAGTGGGCCGTGCAGGATCTCCGATGCGATCCGCCGATGCTGCCAACGTCCGTCGTCCAGGCTTCCCAGCCAGCGCCCGCTCTCGACCACCACCTTGCCGCGCAGCAGCGTCAGGCACGGCCAGGCATCCATCTGCCGGCCCTCCCATGGCGTGTAGTCGGCCTCGTGCAGGTCCGCCGCGCGGATCACGCGCCGATCGGCCGGGTCCAGCACGCAAATATCCGCGTCCGCCCCCGCCACCAGCGCGCCCTTGCGCGGATACAGCCCCATGATCCGCGCCGCATTGGCCGAGATCAGATCGACGAAACGCGACAGCGAATAGCCGCGTCGTCCGACCATTTCGGTGTACATCAACGCCACGCGCGGTTCCACGCCCGCGTTGCCCCCCGTGGTATCATCGATCCGCGCGCCTTGCAGCTTCTGCTTCAGGGTGCAGCAGATTTCATCGGTGGCAACGCAGTTGATCGACCCGTCCAGCGTGCCTTCCCACAAAGCCGCCTGGTCCTCGGCCGATTTCAGCGACGGGTAGGTGTGGTAGATCTGCCCGTTCGGGCGCTTGTAGTCCTCGGACGTGTACAACATGTATTGATGCAGCGACTCGCCATAGATCGGCACGCCGCGCGCGCGCGCCTCGCGGATCGCGGACACGCCGGACGCCGCCGATGTGTGCATCATGTACAGCGCCGTCCCCGCCACCTTCTCGGCCAGCCGGATCACGCGGCGGAACGAGATATCCTCGGACAGCGTGTTATGCACCTCGGCCATGTTGGTGAATGCGGCGCGGCCTTCGGCGATCAGCTTGCCGTACATGTGCATCACGATGTCGTTGTCTTCGGAATGGATCACGCCCAGGCCACCCGCCCTGGCCAGCACCTGGAACACTTCCCAGATATCGCCGAAATCCACCATCCGCCCCTTGCGGGACGGCGTGATGTCGGTCGTGAAGATTTTCACGGTGGGATAACCCGCGGCGATCGCCTCGGCCAGCTGCGGACCCAGCGTCGGCGGCAGCGCGCCTTCCACGATCAGATGCGTGGCGTAGTCGCAGGCGGCGTGCCCCTTCCAGTCGGCGTCCCGCGCCTCGATCGCCTCCTGCACCGTGGGCGCCTGCTGGGCACGGGTGAAATCGATCAGAGTGGTGGTCCCGCCATGCACCGCGGCCCGGGTAACCACATCCGGCGGATCGGTCAGATCGGCGCCTCCGAACGGATTGGGCAGGTGCCATTTGCAATGCACATGGGGATCGATCCCGCCCGGGATCACGATCTTGCCGGTGGCGTCGATCATCCGCGCGCCATCCGGCACGGGCAGGGTTCCAGCGGCGGCGACGGCGGCGATGCGCCCGTCCGCGATCGCCAGATCGAACGCGCCCACGCCCTGCGGCGTGACCACCCTATCGCCGCGGATTACCAGATCGATCATCGTTCCCTCCCCTGCTTGTCTGCTAGTCACCAGCTTGACTCCGGATTTCCGGTCCGGCAACCGATGGGTCGGGACGGTCGTGTCCCATGTGTGGACGGCCGGGAGTTTGGTCGGGTGCGCTCAGGTGTCCGGCCTGTTTTTGCGGCATCGTTGCCGCTGGCCCTGATGCAGTCCGCGGGCCGGCTCCCGATCAGTTTGTCGCGCTCGAGGCGCGTGCGACACTACGGGCTGGTCCAATCCCCGGTTCGACCGGTGCTCCATCACGCCATCCTCGCCCTCGCGATCCCTGG
>DAHWDR010000094.1:0-6036 GCA_027330745.1 Acetobacteraceae bacterium
TCGTACCAGATGCGGCCGGTCGAGAACTTCGGATCGTTCGAGAATGAGGTGGAAATCTTCAGCGCGGTCGCCGCCCGCGCCCGTCCGATCAGCGCGGGAGCGGCGAGCAGCGCGGCCCCGCTGGCGAGCAGCGTGCGGCGATGGATCATGGTCATGGGCAGTCTCCTCGTTTTGTTACGTGGTTCAGGGGCAAGCACGACGAGGGCGGCGCGCGTCACAGCACCGCCAGCATCCCGCCATCGACGTAGATGATCTGGCCGTTCACGTAGTCGGACGCCGCCGAGGCCAGGAACACGGCGGTGCCGATCAGCTCCTCGGGCTTCCCCCAGCGGCGGGAGGGCGTGCGCGCGAGTACCCAGGCGTTGAAGGACGGGTTGTCCACCAGCGCCTGGTTCATGTCGGTCAGCATGTAGCCGGGGCCGATCGCATTGGCCTGGATGCCGTGCGCGGCCCATTCGGCAGTCATCGCCCGGGTCAGCATCTTGATGCCGCCCTTCGCCGCCGTGTACGGCGCGACGGTGGCCCGCGCCGCATCGCTGGTCAGCGAACCGATGTTGATGATCTTGCCGCGCCCGCGCGGGATCATCCGCTTCGCCGCCTCCCGGCCGATGACGAAGGCACTGGTCAGGTTGGTCTCAATCACGCGGCGCCAGTCGGCCGTCTCCAGTTCCACCATCGGCCGGCGCAGCTGCATGCCGGCGTTGTTGACCAGCACGTCCACCGCGACGCCGCGCGCGTCCAGGATCGCGAAGGCGGCCAGGATCCCGGCCTCGTCGGTCACGTCGAAGCAGGCCTCGTGCGCCGTATGCCCGGCGGCCCGCATCTCCGCCGCCGCGGCGGCCAGGCGCGCCGCATCGACGCCGTTCAGCACCACCGCCGCGCCGGCCGCCGCCAGCCCCTCGGCCATCGCCCGTCCCAGCCCGCGCGAGGATCCCGTGACCAGCGCGGTACGGCCCGTCAGATCGAACAAATGCGTGGACATCCGTGTCAGGCCTCGGACCGCCGCACCGTCAGGTCCGATCGCTCGAACACGGCGGGCAGCAGTTCCACCCCCAGGCCGGGGCCTTCCATCGGATAGACGTAGCCGTCCTTGATGGTCGGCACGGTGGTGACGAGTTCCCTGTACCAGCCGGTGTAGAACGCCCGCACGCTCTCCTGGATCAGGGTGTTGGGCTGGCTGAACGAGGCGTGGACCGCGGCGGCGAACCCGACCGGGCCGATGCAATCGTGCGGGGCGAACGGGCGGTGGTAGGTGTCGGCCATCGCCGCGATCTTGCGGCCCTCGGTCAGGCCTCCGGTCCAGCAGAGATCGGCCATCACCACGTGCATCGCGTCGCGGTCCAGCATGTCCTTGAACGGGAAACGGCTGCCCAGCGTCTCGCTGGCGGTCACCCAGACCTTGGTGGAGCGGGCGTATTCCGCCAGCGCCTGGGGCGAGTTCATGCGAATCGGGTCCTCGAACCAGGTCGGGTTGTAAGGTTCCAACGCCTGGGCGAGCTTCTTCGCCATCGGCAGGTTCCACAGCGAATGGAACTCGACCATGATCTCCATCTTGTCGCCGACCGCCCGGCGGATCTTCTCGAACGGTTCCAGCGCCGCCTTCAGCTGCGCCGGCGTGATGGACATGCCGTCGTTTTCCATCGCCGCCGGATCGAACGGCCAAATCTTCATCGCCGTGATGCCGGATTCGAGCAGGCTTTCCGCCACCGCGTCGGCCCGCGTCATGAAGCCGTGCAGGTCCTCATACGGCCCCGCGGCGTCGGAGAAGTTCCAGGTGGAAACCGGCTTGATGTTGGTGGAACGCACATAACCGTAGCCGGCGCAGGTGTTGTAGATGCGTTGCCGCGGCCGGCAGAGGCCGCCCAGCATCTGGTGCGCCGGCTGGCCGCAGACCTTGCCGAAGATGTCCCACAGCGCGATGTCCACCGCCGAGGCCGCCCGGTACTCGACCCCGGTGCTCGACTGCGCCATCGGCAGGTTGAGCATGTCGCGGTGGATCGCCTCGATATGCAGCGGGTTGCGCCCGAGCAGGCGCCCGGCGAGGGTGTCGTGGATATGCGACTCGACCGCTCCGGCGCCGTAGAATGTCTCGCCCAGGCCGACGATCCCGGCATCGGTACGGACGCGGACCCAGATCACGTTGGCGAACTCGGCGGTCCGCAGCGTCTCGATCGCGAGAATCTTCATCGGACGTTCCCCTCGTTATCGCTCGCCCCGCGCCCCCGCGGTGGTCCCGGGGGGCAGGCCGTTGAGAGCATGTTAACGCATACCGTGAAATATCACAATATGCGTTCTGCTTGCCCGCCAGGCCGCCTTCGGGTAGGATCCCTGCGGTTCACCTGTCAGGAACGCGATGACACTGCGGCCGAAAGCCAGCCCGCGCCGCCTCGCCCCACCCGGCCGCCCCGCGCCGCGCGAGCGGGCGGCGCACGCCGCCCACGCCAACCTGTCGGAACTCGCCTACGAACGGCTGGAGGAGATGATCGTCGCCTGCGCCCTGCAACCGGGACGCTTTCTCTCCCTCCAGGAACTGCAGGACATGACGGGGCTCGGACGCACCCCGATCCACCAGGCCGTCAGCCGCCTGTCCGCCGACACCCTGTTCGTGGTCCGCCCGCGCCATGGCCTGCAGGTCGCGCCGATCGATCTCGCGCGCGAACGCACCTTGCTGCGCCTGCGGCGGGATATGGAGCGTTTCGTGGTGCGGCTGGCCAGCGAGCGGTCGGACGCGTCCCACCGCAACCAGTTCCTGCACATCGCCGGCGCGCTCCGCGACCGGGCCGACCGCATGACGATCGACGAATTCAACCGGCTGGACCGCCGCATCGACCGGCTGCTGATCGCCGCGTCGGGGGAACCGTTCCTGGAACAGACCCTGCGGCCGTTGCATACGATGTTCCGGCGTATCGGCTACGTCTATCATACCTGGGTCGCACCGCAGGAAGGCCTGGTGCGGACGCTGGAGTGCCACCTCGCGATCCTGGACGCGGTCGTTTCCGGTCGCGTCCAAGATGCCGTGACCGCCTCCGACCAGCTGATCGCCTTCAGCGACAGCATGTTCGACCTGCTCGGTCGCGGGGTGGATCCGGCGCTGTTCGACTGCAACCAGGAGATACTGGCGGCGTGCTGAGCATAGCCCCACTGGAGAACACCCGATGAGAGCCGCCATCGTCCATGCCCCCCGCGACCTGCGGATCGAGGAGGTGGAGACCGAACCGACCGGGCCCGGCGACGTCGCGATCCGCATCCGCGCGGGCGGCATCTGCGGTTCCGACCTGCACTACTACCAGCACGGCGGCTTCGGCACCGTGCGCCTCCAGGAACCGATGATCCTGGGCCACGAGATCTCGGGCGAAGTGATTTCGGTGGGCGCCGGCGTGACCCGTCTGCGCCCCGGCGACCGCGTGGCGGTCAATCCCAGCCGCCCCTGCGGGCACTGCCGTTTCTGCCTGGACGGGCGGCCGAACCACTGCCTCGACATGCGCTTCTACGGCAGCGCCATGCGCATGCCGCACGTCCAGGGCGCCTTCCGCGAGGTGCTGGTGTGCCATGAGGATCAGGCCGTGCCGCTGCCCCCCGGCGTCTCGCTGGAGACGGCCGCCTTCGCCGAGCCGCTCTCGGTCTGCCTGCACGCGGTCCGCCAGGCCGGCTCGGTGCTCGGCAAGCGCGTCCTGGTGACCGGCTCGGGGCCGATCGGCGCGCTCGCGATGCTGGTCGCGCGGCACGCCGGCGCCCGCACGGTGGTCGCGACCGACATCATGGAGGCGCCGCTGGCGCTCGCCCGCCGGATCGGCGCCGATCTCGCGCTCAACACCGCCCGCGATCCGGACGCGCTCGATCGGTTCAAGGCCGACAAAGGGTATTTCGACACGGCGATCGAGGCGTCGGGGAACCCCAAGGCGCTGGCCGGCGCGCTGGAAATCGTGCGCCCCGGCGGCACGATCGTCCAGCTGGGCCTCGCCGGCGGCGAGGTGACGCTTCCGCTCAACCTTGTCGTGGCGAAGGAAATCGCGCTGCGAGGAACGTTCCGGTTCCACGAGGAGTTCGCCTGGGCGGTGGACATGCTCGCCGCCGGTACGATTGACGTCTCTCCCCTGCTGACGGCGGTGTTTCCGCTCGCCGAGGCGGTGCAGGCGTTCGACCTGGCCGGCGACCGCACCCGCGCGATGAAGGTGCAGCTGGCGCTTTGACGCCGGCCGGTGCGCGCGGATTGACCGACGCGCGCTCGCCCCGCCACACTCCCCGGCGATGGACGGAAAACCCGCCACGAGTGCCGCATCCGACGCTGTGATCCGGGAACGCCCCCGGGCCGCGGGCGAGGTGGGAGAGATCGCGGCCCGCCGCGCGTCCTGCCTGTCCTGCGCGGCGCGGGCGCGCACCGTCTGCGCCCCGCTGCCGGCGGCGGCGATCGACCGTGTCGCCCTGCTGCGCCTGCCGCCGCGCCGGGTCGCGACCGGCGGCACGATCTATGCCGAACAGGACAGCTGCGTCGAGTATTTCACCGTGCTCGACGGTTGGGTGGGGCTGGCGGCCGGGCTCGAGGATGGATCCCGGCTGATCCTGGACTACGCGCTGCCCGGCGATTTCTTCGGCTTCCAGGCCAATCCCGCCGCGCCCCGCCCGCAATCGGCCTTCGCCGTGACCCAGGCCCGCCTCTGCCCGCTGCCGCGCGCGGGGGTGGAGGCGCTGATCGGCCGCGACCCGGCGGTCGCCGCGCATCTGTCGCATCTGATCGCGGTGCACGAGGCGCGCGCGCACGATCATCTGGTCGACAGCAACGGCCGTGAGGCGCACGAGCGGGTGGCGCATCTGCTGATCGAACTCTATTTCCGCCAGCGCCACCGCCTGCCGGCGGAGCGGGACGAAACCATCGACCTGCCGCTGACGCTGGCGCTGATCGGCGAGGCGGTCGGCCTGACCCCGGTTCACGTCAGCCGCACCCTGCGGCGTCTGCGTGAGGGGGGTGTGCTGCGTCTGCGCCTGGGCCGCTTGCGGATCATCGATCCGGACGCGCTGATCCGCGCCTCCGGCGTGGAGGACCGGCCGCTCGCCGACGAGGTGGGGGCCGGCTGAGCGATGGCGCGCCGCGCCGGCTACGCCCGGAGCAGCGCCGCCAGCGTGCGGACCTCCCGGTCCGGCGCGCCCGGCAGGCGTTCCCGCCGCTGGCCATAGCGGCTGCACCAGATCGTCCGCAGTCCGAACGCCGAGGCGGCATAGGCATCCCAGGCGCCGAAGACGGAATTTCCCCTCATCGACGGCCCAGGACCGGCCGGACGGCAAAGGAGAACCGCGCCGGTTCAAAGGCCATCGCCGGGACCCTGCCCGCCAGGGCGCAGCAGCGCCGGATGGTGGCGCAGGTGCTGGCGGAACTGATCGTAGCTCAGGCCGAGGCGTGCGGCGGCGCGGCGCTGGTTGAAGCGCGCGGCGGCCAGCGCCTCGGCGAGCAACCGGGCCTCCAGCGCGTGCAGCGCGGCGCGCAGATCGCCCGGCGCGGCGTCCTCCGGCGGTTCGATGGCGGTCGTCGGCCCGGCGACGGGGCGCGGCGCGCCCGCCTGTCCCGGGGGCGGCGCGAACGGATCGATCACCACCTCCGCCAGTTCCCGCTCGGGGTGTTCGGCGCGGCAGACGCTGCGTTCCACCGCGTTGCGAAGCTCGCGCACATTGCCGGGCCAGGGATGGGCCGCCAGCGCCGCCAGCGCCGCCGGGGCGAAGCCCGGGAAATACGCCCGTCCCAGCGCCGCCGTCATGCGGGTAGCGAAATGCTGCGCGAGGAGCACGATATCCCCGCCCCGCTCGCGCAACGGCGGCAGCCGCACCACGTCGAACGCCAGCCGGTCCAGCAGATCGGCGCGGAACCGCCCGGCCGCGGCCAGCGCCGGCAGATCGGCGTTGGTGGCGGCGATCACCCGGACATCGACGCTCAGCGTCTCGTTGCCGCCGACCCGGGCGAAGCTGCCGTATTCGATCGCGCGCAGCAGCTTCTCCTGCACCGCGAAGGACGCGGTGGCGATTTCGTCGAGGAACAACGTGCCGCCG
>DAHWDR010000118.1:0-8562 GCA_027330745.1 Acetobacteraceae bacterium
CCCGCCAGCAACCGCGCCCGCCCGGGCAACGCCAGCGTCCGGCGGACCGCCTCGCGATGCGGGGCGGCCTGTTCGAGGCGCCAAAGAATCGCCGCGCGCACCCGCGCCGAGCTACGCAACCCGGCATATTCCGGCCCCGCCAGCGCCGCGGCCATGCGGCGGTCCGCCAGATCGCAGAACGCGGCGATCATGTCCGCCGCGCCGCCCGGGAACAGCAAATCGGCCTCCTCCGGGTCGTGGCCGTGTTCCACCAGACCTCGGCGCAACGCCGCCCGGGTCCAGCCGTCGAAGGCGATATGCGCCAGCGCCGCCTCCAGCGCTGCATCGCGCGCCGGCGTGCGTTCCGGGGGGGCCATCACGCCGCCCCCGCCGCGCGGGTCAGTTCCTCGGTAAAGCCGAACAACCGGAAATCGCGCATCCGCATCGGATAAAGAATCCCGTCCAGATGGTCGTATTCGTGCTGCACCACCCCGGCGTGAAAGCCGCTGACCACCCGCTCCACGGCGCGCCCGTCCAGATCGAACCCGCGATAGCGAATCCGCGGCGCCCGCGGCACCGCCGCGCGCAGGCCGGGGATCGACAGGCAACCCTCCCAGCGCAGCACCCGCTCCTCCGACAGGAGTTCCAATTCCGGGTTGATCAGCACGCTGTTGCCCAGGGCGCTGTCCTCGGGATCGGCCTCGGCCCGGGCGTCCGGCACGCGGAACACGAACAGGCGCAGGGGCACATGCACTTGCGGCGCGGCCAGACCTACGCCGGGCGCGTCCTCCATCGTCTCGATCATATCGGCGACCAGGCGGCGGATCTCCGGTGCGGTCGGATCCGCAACCGGATCGCACCGGCGCAGCAGCACCGGGTGGCCCATACGGGCGATTTTCAGGATGGCCATGAACGTCCTTGCGGCGGGTGGAACGGATTGGCGGGCCGGCGGAGCCGTGTTATAGCGCGCCCGCGGCGCCGGACCACCGGCAGCGGCGGTGTCGGTGCGTCCCCGATCGGCGGGGACCGGACAGCGAAAGGAGCAGGCGGCCAAGTGCAGGTTCTGGTACGTGACAACAATGTCGATCAGGCGCTCAAGGCGCTCAAGAAGAAGATGCAACGCGAAGGCATTTTCCGCGAGATGAAGCTGCGCCGCCACTACGAAAAGCCCAGCGAGCGGCGCGCCCGCGAAGCGGCCGAGGCCGTGCGCCGCGCCCGCAAGATGGAGCGCAAGCGGCTGGAACGCGAAGGGTTCTGAGACCCCTCGCCCGCCGCGCTAACGCGGCGGGTCGAAGCGGGGTTCCACCCGCCGCGGCACCCGCGGCGGCGGGGCAGGCTCGGCTGTCCGCCGCACGGCCAGCGGCGGAATCGGCGGGGTGGCCGAACGGCGACTCGCGACCGGCGGCGGCGGCGCCGACAACGGCGACGGATACACTTCCTCATACGGCGCGGCAGGCCCGCCCTCGGGCAGACGCAACGACAGGGTGCGGATCTCGGTCTGGATCTCGTCCAGCCGCGCCTCCAGCCCATCCAACCGCGCCTTCACGCCGATCACGCTGAACGGGACCAGCAGGAACGCCAGCCCCCACAGCAACACCACCACCAGCAGAACCAACGAGGCCCACCAGGGCAGCCAGACCGGCAGTGCAAATGGCAGCGTCATAAGCCTCTCCTAGTGTCCTGCCCCTGAAATGCCTATCCATTTCAGGGACCAGCAGGCCACTGAAAACAAGGGGCTCGTGTTCCGATGCATGATGACGACACTAGCATCCCCGCCGCGGCGCAATCCAGCTTCCGAGGTCAAAGAACATTGCTCGGACTCGACCCGGCGCGGTAGAACCGGGGTGGACTTAGGAACACAGCATGAACGATCTGTTCGGCTCCGGCACCGCCCCCCGCAAGCCAGCGCCCGCCGCGCCGGCCGCCGAGACCTACTCGGCCAAGGATATCGAGGTCCTGGAAGGGCTGGAACCGGTCCGCCGCCGGCCCGGGATGTATATCGGCGGTACCGACGAATCAGCGCTGCATCACCTGGCCGCCGAACTGCTGGACAACGCGATGGACGAGGCCGTTGCCGGCCACGCCAGCTTCATAGAAATGACCCTCGAACCCGACAACTGGCTGACCGTGCGCGACAACGGCCGCGGCATTCCGGTGGACCCGCATCCGAAATTCCGCGACCGCAGCGCGCTGGAAGTGATCCTGACGACGCTGCATTCGGGCGGGAAATTCGGCGGCAAGGCCTACGTCACCTCGGGCGGGCTGCACGGCGTCGGCAGCTCGGTGGTCAACGCCCTGGCGGAACGGCTGGAGGTGGAGGTCGCACGCGACCGCGTTTTGTGGACCCAGGCCTACGCGCGCGGCAAACCGCTGGGCAAACTGGTGAATGCCGGCGCGGTGCATAACCGCCGCGGCACCGCGATCCGCTTCCGCCCGGACCCCGAGATTTTCGGCCGCCTGATCTTCGCCCCGGCGCGGCTGTACCGGCTGTGCCGCTCCAAGGCCTATCTGTTCCGCGGCGTCGAGATCCGCTGGTCCTGCGATCCCTCGCTGATCCAGCCAGGCAGCGACACACCGCCCCAGGCCGTGCTGCATTTCCCCGGTGGCCTGCGCGACAGCCTGGAGGAGGACATCGCCTACGCCGCCCGCGTCCTGCCCCAGCCCTGGTCCGGCGAAGCCGCCCTTCCCGGGGAAGACAGCGGCAAGCTGGAATGGGCCGTGGCCTGGCTGGAGGCCGCCGACGGTTTCCTCCATTCCTATTGCAACACCGTTCCCACCGCGGAAGGCGGCACGCATGAGGCGGGGTTCCGCGCCGCGCTGCTGAAAGGCCTGCGCGCCTGGGGCGAGCATCGCGGCAACCGCCGCGCCGGCGTCCTCACCGGGGAAGACGTGCTGGGACCGCTCGCAGCCAAGCTGTCGCTGTTCCTGCGCGAGCCGCAATTCCAGGGCCAGACCAAGGAGAAACTCACCAGCCCCGACGCCGCCCGCCTGGTGGAGACCGCGTTGCGCGACCGGTTCGACCATTTCCTCGCCGGCGATCCGGCCCAGGCCGACAACCTGCTGGCGTTCGTGATCGAACGCGCGGAAGACCGGCTGCGGCGCAAGGAAACGAAAGATACGGCGCGCAAATCCCCAACCCGCCGCCTGCGCCTGCCCGGCAAACTGACCGACTGCACGCGGGAGAACGCCGCCGAGACCGAGATTTTCCTGGTGGAGGGCGACTCCGCCGGCGGCTCGGCCAAACAGGCGCGCAACCGCGAGACCCAGGCCGTGCTGCCGCTGCGGGGCAAGATCCTGAATGTCGCCTCGGCCTCGGCCGACAAGCTACGTGCCAATCAAGAGCTGAAGGACCTGATCGAGGCGCTGGGCTGCGGCGTCGGCGACCGTTTCGACATCAAGCGCTTGCGCTACGGGCGTGTGATCATCATGACGGACGCGGATGTGGACGGGGCGCATATCGCGTCCCTGCTGATGACCTTCTTCTACCGCGAATTGCCGGAGCTGGTGCGCGGCGGGCATCTGTACCTGGCCCAGCCGCCGCTGTACCGGCTGACCCAAGGCGCGCGCAGCATCTACGCGATGAATGACGCCGACCGGACGCGCAAGGAACGGACGTTCAAGCCGGGCGCGAAGATCGAGGTCAGCCGCTTCAAGGGCCTGGGCGAAATGCCGCCGTCCCAGCTCAAGGAAACCACCATGGACCCGGCCAAGCGCACCCTGCTGCGCGTGGTCGCCGCGCCTGAAGACCGGGCCCGCACCAACGAGCTGGTGGAAAGCCTGATGGGAAAACGCCCGGAGCTGCGATTCCAGTTCATCCAGGAACGCGCCGGCTCGGTGACCGAAGTGGATGTGTGATGCGGGCGCGCTTCGCGGTCAGGCACCCAGTTCCTCGGCGGTGAACGCATCTTCGCGGAACTCCACCCCGCTCGGCGCCCCCGCAAGCTCCGCCCGGCGCAACTCCACCCGCCGGATCTTGCCGGAAATGGTCTTCGGCAGCTCGGCAAACGCGATACGCCGGATGCGCTTATAGGGCGCGGCGTGTTCGCGGACATGGCGGAAGATTGCCAGCGCCGTCTGCCGGTCGGCCGGCCACCCGGGCGCCAGCGCCACATACGCCTTGGGCACCGCGGTCCGCACCGGGTCAGGCGCCGGCACCACCGCCGCCTCGGCCACCGCGGCGTGTTCGATCAGCAGGCTCTCCAGCTCGAACGGGCTGATGCGGTAATCCGACGCTTTGAACAGATCGTCGGTCCGGCCGACATAGGTCAGGTAGCCATCGGCATCGCGTGAGGCCACGTCGCCGGTGCGATACACGGGCTCGGTGCGTTCCGGAACCGATCCGTCATCGTTCTGGTAGCCTAGCATCAATCCCGTGGGCGGCGGGTCCAGTGCGATCGCCACTTCGCCGTCGGCCGCCTCGGCTCCGTCCGGGTCCAGCAGCAGAATGCGATAGCCCGGCATCGGCTTGCCCATCGCACCTGGTTTCACTACCAGGCCGGGCGGGTTGCCGATCTGCACGGTGGTTTCGGTCTGGCCATAGAAATCGCGCACCGTCAGACCCCAGGCCGCCCGGACCTGCTCGATCACCTCGGGGTTCAGCGGCTCACCGGCCGAACCGACTTCGCGCAGCGCGGTACGGATCGCCCGCAAATCCTCCTGGACGAACATGCGCCACACCGTGGGCGGAGCGCATAGCGTGGTCACGCCGTGTTCGGCGATCGCGGCCAGCACGCCGGGAGCCGAGAACCGCGGCTGATTGGCGATGAACACCGCCGCCCCCGCGTTCCACGGCGCGAAGATGCAGGAATAGGCGTGCTTGGCCCAGCCGGGCGAGGAGATATTCAGATGCACATCGCCAGGTTGCAGGCCCAGAGCATACATCGTGCTGAGATGCCCGACCGGGTAGCTGGCATGGGAATGCAGCACCAGCTTGGGCCGCGCGGTGGTCCCGGAGGTAAAATACAACAGCAACGGATCGGCCGGATCGGTCGGCCCATCCGCCGCGAAGTCCGCGCTTCCGGCAAGGAGCGTTGCGTAGTCGTGCCAGCCCGGTACCGGCGGGCCGACCGCAATCCGCGTGATCCCCTCGGCCAGCGCGGCGAACTTGGCCGCCTCGGCGCTGCCCGCCACCACGAAGCGGGCACGCCCGCGGCCGAACCGATCCGCCAGATCGTCGGCGGTCAGCAAGGTGGTGGCAGGGATCACCACGGCCCCCAGCTTCATCGCCGCCAGCATCACTTCCCATAGCGGAACGACATTGCCCAGCATCAGCAGGATACGGTCGCCGCGCCGCACGCCCAGCGCGCGCAACCCGTTGGCGACCCGGTTCGACCGGGCCGACAGCTCCGCAAAGCTCAGCCGCGCCGCGCCATCCCCGGTGATGATCAGCGCCGGGCGATCGGCGTCCGGGCCGTGAGCCAGCACGCCATCGAACCAATCCAGCGCCCAGTTGAACCGCGTCAGCTCCGGCCAACGGAAGTCGCGACAGGCGGCGGCGTCATCGGCGCGGTGGGTCAGCAGAAGGTCGCGGGCTGCCGCGAAGGCCTGGACCGACATTGCGTTACCTCCCGAGTGACAAGCGCAAATCTACCACCGGGCGGTGCCGGCGCCTATCGCACCACCCAGCCGGCCACCGCCCCGCTCATGCAGGTGGCCAGGGTCCCCGACAGGATCGAGCGGAACCCGAGCGCCACCACCTCGCCCCGCCGTTCCGGCACCATCGCCCCCAGCCCGCCGAGCAGAATCCCCAGGCTGCCGAAATTGGCGAAGCCGCACAGCGCGTAGGTCAGGATCACCCGCGTCCGCGGATCGAATGCGCCGGCTCCCATGCCCGCCATCGCCCGATAGGCCACGAACTCGTTCAGCACGGTCTTGGTCGCCATCAGCCCGGCAGCGGCGGAGGTCTCGGCCCAGGGTACCCCGATCAGCCACAGGACCGGCCGGAACGGATAAGCGAACAGCCGCTGCAAGGTGACCGGTCCGCCGCCCCAATGGCCGGCCAGGCCAAGTACGTCGTTCGCCAGCGCCACCAGCGCCACCGCCACGATCAGCACGGCCACGATCCCGGCCAGGATCGGTATGCCCGCCAGCGTGCCCCGCACCACCGCATCCAGCGCGCCGCCGGTGCGGGTCTCGTGCACCAGCCGCGCCTCGGCGTGGTCGGCGCCACGCCGGAACGGCACCATCACCGCCGCCACCGCCAATGCCGCCGGCGTGCTGACGACGGACGCGGTCAGGATCTGTCCCAGCGGATGCGCGACCAGGCCGCGCAGGAACCCGGCATAGATCACCATCACCGTCCCCGCCACGCCGGCCATGCCGCAGCTCATCAGCGCGAACAGCTCACCGCGCGACATCCGCGCGAGATACGGGCGGACCAGCAGCGGCGCCTCGATCATGCCGACGAACACATGCACCGCCGCGCCCAGCGCCAGCGCGCCCGAGATCCCCATCGCCCGGCGCAGCACGAACGCGAATCCCGCCGCGATCCGCTGCAACACGCCCCAGTGGAACAGCAACGAAGCGAGCGCGCTGATCACGATCACCAGCGGCAGTGCCTGGAACGCCAGGATGAAGCCGTCGCCCGGGTGGGCGGGGCGGAACGGCAACGCGCCGCCACCCAGATAGCCGAACACGAAGCCGGTGCCGCGCAACGTCGCCGCCTGGACCGCATCGGCCGCCCGGTTGACCGCCAGCACGGCATCGATCGCCGGCGGAAACCGCGTCAGCAGCAGCGCCAGCGCCCATTGCAGCGCGATCCCGGCCGCCACCGCCCGCCACGGAATGCCGCGCCGGTCCTCGGAGACGAGGAAGGCGAGGCCCAATAGCCCCGCCTCCCCCACCAGCGCGTGCAGCGGCGCGTGACCCATCAACGGCGGATGTTGAACGGGTAGTAGGCCGGGAACTCACCCACTTTCGTCATGTCCACTTCCACCAGCGACAGGCCGCGATGTTCCAATGCGCGCGCGACCGTGGGGCCGAAGCCGTCCGCGGTTTCCACACGATGGAACGGGATGCCGGCCAGCTGCGCGAGGCCGGCCAGATCCGGGCCTTGCAGATCGGCGAAGAAGCGCCGGCCCTCGGCGGTCGCATCCTGGATGCGCTTGATCACGCCGTAGCCACGATCGTTCATCACGATCACGACCAGATCCAGCTTCTCCTGCACCGCGGTCCAGAGTTCGCCCACATTCAGGAAGAACCCGCCATCCCCGGTCATCACGATACTGCGCCGCCCGCCGGCGCCGGCGGCGGCGCCGATGCCCAGCGACAGGCCCTGGCCGATCCCGGCGCCCACCGGATAGACGTTCTGGCGCGGATCGTGCAGCGGGAACACGCGGTTGCCCCAGGTGGTGTTGCTCTGGGTCACGTCGCGGGCGAAAATCGCGTCCTTCGGCAGCACCGCCGCCAGCTGGTCGGCGAAGCCGCCATAGGCGCCCAGGCTGGCCAGGAACTCGGCCCGGGCACGGGTTTTCAGGGCGGCGAATTCGCCCTGGTAGCCGGCATCCGGGGCAAACCGGCCGGCCAGGCGTTCGGCCAGGCCGCGCAGCGTCAGCGCCGCGTCGCCGCAGACGAAATACTGGTTCGCGTAGGTGCGTCCGTTCGCCAGCGGATCGATGTCGATCTGGATCAGGTTGGCGGGCAGCTTCAGGCTAAGGTCGTTGGTCTCGTGGCCGCGGATTTTCGCGCCCACGACCAGCAGCAGGTCCACCGTTTCGTAGAACTGCGTGATCGCCGGCAGCCCGCCGCCATGCAGCCCGCCCAGCGAACGCGGATCGGTTTCCGGCACCATGCCGCGGCCTTCCAGGCTGTTCACCATGGTGAAGCCCAGATCGAGCAGGCGGTGGATTTCCGCCCCCGCGCCGCGCGCGCCGGCGCCCACCCACAGCATCGGCCGGCGGGCGCGGGCAACGCGGGCGGCGAGTTCCTCCAGCGCCGCCGGCGCCGGGGCATGGGGGGTTGGGATCGGCAGCACGAACCCATCAAGTTCGGCCGGGCGCGGGATCGCCATGCGCTGGATGTCGATCGGGACTTCCACGCTGACCGGACCCATCGGCGGGGTCAGCGCCTCGGTGGCCGCGCGGGTCAGCACGCCCAGCGCCTGAGACGCCGAACGCACCCGGTAGGCGGCCTTGGAGACCGACGCCATCATGCCGAGCTGGTCATTCGCGTCATGCACCGTCGCCAGCCCGCGATCAACGAATTTGGTCGCGGTCTGGCCGGTGATGTGCAGCACCGGGGAGGAGGCGAACCGCGCTTCGATCAGTCCGCCGATCGCGTTCGCCGCGCCCGGTCCGGTGGAGGAGAAGATCACGCCCAGGCCGGCGGTGGCGCGGGCGTAGCCATCCGCCATATGCGCCCCGCCCAGTTCGCCGCGGGCCATCACGAAACGGATCCGGTTGCGCCGGCCGATCGCGTCCAGCATCGGGATGTTGTGGACCGAGGCGATGCCGAAGGCGGTGGTCACGCCGATGGCGGCAAGGAACTCGGCGACGAGGTCGCCTACGGTGTAGTCGCTGGCCATGTTTCGGGTCCCTGACATTATTGCGTCAGGCTGGTCCGGGCGGGCGGCGGGGTCAATGTGAC
>DAHWDR010000126.1:0-3148 GCA_027330745.1 Acetobacteraceae bacterium
ATGCAGATCGCAGCCATTGCCGGTATGGTGCGCAACCATCTGCGCCACCGTCCAATACAGCGCATCCGCGCCCACATGCGACAAAGGATGCGGGGCAGCGCCGGCTTGCCGCATCCGCTGGGTGCGGATCGCGACGGTGAAGCGGATCGCCAGCCCGCCGCCGGACTGGTCCGCCAGGTCGGTCAGATACGGCAGCGGCGCCGGGTCTTCAGCGGGACGGGCATAGGCGGGCATGCGGAACGGGGCCATGGCTTCCGGCGTGACGATCCAGGGCGAGATCGTGGTGTGGAAATTCTTCGCCAGGAACGGGCCGAGCGGCTGGTATTCCCAGGATTGGATGTCGCGCGCCGACCAGTCGTTCAACAGGCAGAAGCCGGCGATGTGGTCGGCGGCCCGGGCAACGGGGATCGGCTGGCCCGGGTCGTTGCCGGGACCGATCCACACGCCGAGTTCCAGTTCGTAATCCAGGTTGCGGCAGGGGCCATAGCTGGGGGTGGCTTCATCCGGCAATTTACGCTGGCCACAGGGGCGAAACACCGCCGGACCGGGCGCGCGCACCGAGGAAGCGCGGCCGTGATACGCCACGGGCACGTATTTATAGTTGGGCAGCAGCGGATTGTCGGGGCGGAACAGTTTCCCGGTATTGGTGGCGTGCTGGATGCCGGCGAAGAAGTCGGTGTAATCGCCGATCGCGGCAGGCAGATGCATGGTGCAGGTGGCGGCGGGATGCAGCAGCGGTTCCAGCCGCGCGCGTTCCCCGCTGCCGGTCGCGAGCAGCGACGACAGCCGCTGGCGCAGCGCGCGGCGCCGTCCGGGACCGGCGGCCAGCAGCGGATTCACGGTGGGACCGGGCGCAACCAGGTCGGGCAACGCCGCCGGAAGATCCAGGATCATCTCACCGATCGCCACGCCCGCGCGCGCCAGCCCGCCGGACGGGGCGAAGATGCCGAGCGCCAGGTTCTGGATCGGAAACTCGGGATGGTCGTTCGCGGACTCCACCCAGCTGCGGCGGGCGGGATCATGCGTCTGGTCCATCATCGGCTGGTTCCGGTGAAGTGGCGCGGCAAGCTGTCCCATACCTGATCGTAGCCGCGTTGCAGCTGCGGCAGCGCCAGCGCCTGCGCGGTCGGGCGCAACAGCACGCTGGTCTCGAACATGAAAGCCAGCGTGTTGGCGATACGGTGCGGGGCGAGTTCGGCGGCCATCGCCGCCTCGGTGACGGCGGCATCGGGCCCGTGCGCGCTCATCATCGGGTGCAGGCTGACCCCGCCCGGTTCGAATCCGCCCTTCTTGCCATCATAGACGCCGTGGATCAGGCCCATGCATTCGTTCATCACGTTGCGGTGGAACCAGGGCGGGCGGAAACTGTCCTCGGCCACCGTCCAGCGCGGCGGGAAGATGACGAAATCCAGATTGGCGGTGCCGGGCGTGTCGGTGGGCGCGGTCAGGACCGTGAAGATGGACGGGTCGGCGTGATCGAAGCTGACCGTGTTGATCGCCATGAAGCGGGCCAGGTCGTAGCGATACGGTGTCAGGTTGCCGTGCCAGGCGACCACGTCCAGCGGCGAATGATCGATCCCGGCGGCGAACAGCGCGCCCTGGTATTTCTGGACGATCTCGGTGGGTTCGTCGCGATCCTCGAACCAGGCGACGGGAGCTTCGAAATCGCGCGGATTGGCAAGGCCGTTGGCGCCGATCGGACCCAACTCCGGCAGGCGCAGAACGGCGCCGTGGTTCTCGGCGATGTAGCCGCGCGCGGTTTCGTGCACCGGATCGGCTCGGAAACGAATACCGCGCGGGATCACGGCGATCTCGCCGGGGCTGACGGTCAGGCGGCCGAGTTCGGTGGACAGCGCCAGCGCGCCGTGCTGCGGCACGATCAGCAATTCCCCGTCCGCGTTCCAGAAGATGCGGTGCATCGGGCGGTTGGCGTGATAGAGATGGACCGATACCCCGGCGCTCGGCGCTTCCGCCGCGGCGACGATGGTAAACAGACCGGCAATGAAATCCGTGGCCGCGTCAGGCATCGGCAGCGGGTCCCAGCGCAGCCGGTTGGGCGTGGGCGGGGCAAGCGACGCGGCCAGCGTGGCATGCGGCAGCGGCCGATAGGCGGGATGGCGTGCCGAGGGGCGGATGCGATACAGCCAGGTCCGGCGTGCCTCCCGCCGCGGCGCGGTGAACGGCGTGCCGGAGATCTGTTCGGCATACAGGCCGAACGGCGGACGCTGGGGCGAGTTGCGGCCCTGCGGCAGGGCCCCGGGCAAGGCCTCGGTCGCGAATTCGTTGCCGAAGCCAGTCATCATGGGGGCGTGGGTCATGGCGTGCTCCATCAGGAAGCGTCAGGCTGACGGTCGGGTGCGGCGTCGGCAAACGCCGGCAGCGCAAGCGCTGCCGCTTCCGCCGCCAGCAGCCGGGGATAGGCATCGACCGGGCATTTCATCCGCCGCGCGTTGCCGAGTTGCGGGATCAGGCAGATATCGGCCAGGGTCGGCGCGGCGCCAAAACAGAACGGTCCCGGTTCAACCATGGCTTCCAGCGCGCCCAGCCCCTCGGCGATCCAATGCGCGTACCAGCGGTCGCGCGCCGCCTGATCCTGCCCCATGCCGGTGCCGAGGTAGCGCAGCACGCGTAGATTGTTGAGCGGATGGATCTCGCAGGCAACCGTCAGCGCGAAGGCGCGGACCCGGGCGCGGGCAAGCTTATCGTGCGGCAGCAGCGGCGGGTTGGGGTGGGTCTCGTCCAGATATTCGATGATCGCCAGCGACTGGGCGAGCAGCGCGCCGGTGTCGGTCTCCAGCGTCGGCACCAGCGCGGTCGGGTTCCTGGCGCGGTATTCTGGGCGCAGTTGCTCGCCGCCGTCGCGGGTGAGATGGACGAACTCCGGCGTCCAGGGCAACCCTTTCAGGCCGAACGCGATGCGTACCCGCCACGCCGCCGAGGAGCGGAAATAGGTGTAGAGCTTCATGGGTTCTCCTCCCCCACCGCACGGGCGGTGGCGATGACGGCGGCGACGGCCCGGGGATCGCCGATCCGTTCCGCAAGCAACAGGACCAGCCGCGCGTCCAGCCGGCGCGAGGCCGCGGCGTCAAGCGCCCGATGCGCGTCGGCCAGGGCTGCGAACACCGCATCGGGGTCGGGCGGCGGCGCG
>DAHWDR010000142.1:0-3776 GCA_027330745.1 Acetobacteraceae bacterium
CGATCAAGCTGGTGAACAAGTTGCTGGCCGCGCCCGGCTTCGCGGCCAACGACCAGATCATGGACCTGCTGAGCGTGCTAGGCGCAGAGTTCAGCAACTACCTGGAAGTGATCGAGGACCGCAAAGGCAAGATCGAGGTCAGTGGCGGTTCGATCGACGCCGACCTGTTCTCGAAGGTGAAAGCGGCGTTCGTCAAACAGAGCCTGGCGCCGAAAGACGATACCGGACTGTCCGCGCTGATGAAGACGGTCAAGAGCGCGAAGTCGAAGGACCTCGCCAAGGCGAAGACGGCACTGCGCGACAAGATCGACGTGACGATCAAGCTGGCCGAGGGCGCGGTGGCGAAGTCAAAGCTGCCGCCGCCCCCGCAAACGGGCAAGAAGAAAGCTCCGCCGCCGGTGGAGCTGAACTACACGCCGTGGATCACGTATCTGCAGGAGATGAAGAAGGCGGCGGTCTGATCGCCGTCCCGCAAACTTGCGTCGTTCCGGTGCGGCGGCTATGGCGGGGTATCCCGGCAGGAACAGGCCGCCCGGGATGCGGCCCCTCGTCGAACGGGCTGCGGCCGGACACGGCAAGGTGATGGCATGAGTCATACTCTAGAGCAGCGCGGCGGCCCCCGCGGAACCACACCGCGCACCGCCCTGGACGCCGAAGATGTACGTGCCGCCTATCGCCGCTGGGCGGGGGTGTATGATACTTGGTTCGGGATCGTCTCCGCCGCGGCCCGCCGCGCCGCGGTGCGGGAAGTGAACGCATTACCGGGGCGGGAAGTGCTGGAAATGGGGGTTGGCACCGGCCTGGCCCTGCCGCGCTATCGAGCCGATAAGCGCATCACCGGCATAGATCTTTCGCCCCATATGCTGGATCGGGCTCGCAAGCGGGTGGCGAAGCAGGGCCTGGCAACCGTCGCCAGCCTGCACGAAATGGACGCCGAGGCGACCAGTTTTCCCGACGCCAGCTTCGACATCGCGGTGGCGATGTTCGTCGCCTCGGTCGTGCCGCATCCGCGCCGGCTGCTCGCGGAGATGCGCCGGGTGGTGCGTCCGGGCGGGCATCTGCTGTTCGTGAACCATTTCGCTGCCGAGCGAGGCCCGCGCTGGTGGGCCGAATGGGCGCTGGCTCCGGCGTCCCGCGCGTTGGGCTGGCATCCGGATTTCGCCATTGGCGCCTTGTTTGGCGCCGATGACATGCCGCGGATCAACGCGCTCCCGATGGCACCGTTCGGGATTTTCAGCCTGGTGCGGCTGAAAAACTAGCGTGCCGCGCGAATTCCCGCCGTGATCGCCGCCACGTCGCGCGCCACCTGACGGTCACGCACTGAATAGAATCGTGGGTATCCCCCCGAAACCACGCACCCGCTCAGCGCCAGCACCATCCCGATTGCGAGCAGCGCGCGCATCACGCCCCTGCCGTCCGCAACAGCGTGATCAGCCCGTCCAGTTGATCCAGGTCTTGATAGCGAATCCGCAGCATCCCGCCGCGGCCCGAGGGACGGACATCGACCCGCAGGCCCAGCCGTTCCGACAGATCCCGCTCCAACGCCAGGAGATCCGGGTCCACGGACCGGCGCTCGCGCGAGCGTTCGGACTCGGTGCCCGCGTGCGCGGCGAGTTCCTCGGTCTGCCGTACGGATAGGCCGCGGTCGATCACGCTGGCCAGGGCGATGTCGGGCGTCAGATGGCCGATCAGGGCGCGGGCGTGGCCCGCGGTGATCGCGCCGGACCGAAGCGCGGCCTTGACCGGCTCGGCCGCCGTCAACAGGCGCAAGATGTTGCTGATGTGACTGCGGGATTTTCCGACGGCGACGGCCAGGGTCTCCTGCGTCAAGCCGAATTCGTCGAGCAGCCGGTGATAGCCCTCGGCTTCCTCCAGCGCATTGAGATCCTGCCGCTGGAGATTCTCCACCAGCGCCGCGGCCATCGCGTCGGCATCGGCGAAGGCGCGAACCAGCACCGGGACTTCGTGCAGCCCGGCCAGGGCCGCGGCGCGCCATCGGCGTTCCCCGGCGATGATCTGAAACCGGCCGGGATCGGCCGGGTTCGGCCGCGCCAACAGCGGCTGCAGGATGCCGCGGATGCGGATGGAGTCCGCCAACTCCGCCAGGGCCGTGGGGTCCATCGCTCCGCGCGGCTGAAACGCGGACGGGTCCAGCAAATCGATCGGCAGCGTGCGGACTCCGCTGGCGGCGGGATCCTGGGTCATCGCGGTCTCGCCCAGCAGGGCGGCGAGACCTTTGCCCAGGCGCGACGGGCCAGGACGCGGCTGCCCCGGGCGCTGCGGATCCGGGCGCGGGGGGATGGTCATGGCTTGGCCTCGGCGCGGTTGCGGCGGAGCAGCTCGGCGGCGAGCCGGATATAGGCCTGCGCACCGGGGGAACGGTAGTCATACAGCAGGACCGGCTTGCCATGTCCGGGCGCCTCGGTGATGCGGATGTTGCGGGGGATGACGGTGTCGAACACCATGTCCCCGAAGAAGCCGCGCGCATCGGCCGCCACCTGATCGGCAAGATTGTTGCGCTTGTCATACATCGTCAGCACGATCCCCGACAGGCGCAAGGACGGATTATAGCCACGACGGACCGCCTCGATCGTGCGCATCAGGCCGGACGTTCCTTCCAGCGCATAAAACTCGCATTGCAGAGGGACCAGCACGGCATTGGCCGCGATCAGTGCGTTGACGGTCAGCAGGCCAAGACTGGGCGGGCAGTCGATGATCACGTACTCATACCGGATGCCCTGGGTTCGCAGCGGCCCCAGCGCCTCGCGCAGGCGGGTTTGGCGTTGCGTCATGCCCACCAATTCGATTTCCGCGCCAGCCAGGTCCGGTTCGGCGGGCATAATAGCGAGGTTGGGGATGTCCGTAGCCCTGACGGCGTCCTCAAGGGGCGTGTGCAAAAGCATCACGCAATAACTGCCGATGGATCGGTCTTCATGGGCAACGCCGAGACCCGTGGACGCATTTCCCTGCGGGTCCAGATCGATCAGCAGGACAGGTCGGCCCGTGGCGGCAAGCGCGGTCGCCAGGTTCACGGCGGTTGTGGTTTTGCCGACGCCGCCCTTCTGATTGGCGATGGCGATGATCTGCGTCGGGATCGGGATCGGATCAGCGGCGACTGGGGGCACGCGCGAGCTCAGTGATACGGAGGATGACGGCGCCGGGCGCGATCCGGCTTGGGATTGTCTCCGTGCGCATGTGCCACTCCTGGCGTGCCTGCGTCAATTCGTCGTCGACCTTGGCGCCCTTTGGAAGCAGCGCGGTACCGCCGGGCGCAAGCAACGGCGCCGCCAGGGCCAGCAGCCGGGACAAAGGGGCAAGCGCCCGGGCAGTCACCAGCGGGGCGGGGGGCAGGTTCGCGGCTTCGATACGGATGGCATGGACCTGGACCGGGGCGCCGGTTACGCGGCCGGCTTCCCGAAGAAACGCAGCTTTGCGCTGATCGGCCTCGATCAGATCGAACGGGATTCCGGTTGCCGCCGCCAGGATCAGGCCGGGGAATCCGGCGCCGGACCCCAGATCGATGGCACGGGCGGTCTCTGGGCGAATCAGCGCGACCAGCTCCAGGGAATCGACGACGTGCCGCTCCGCCAGCCTGTCGATCTCGCCCCGGCCGACCAGGTTGATGGCGCGGTTCCAGCGCGTCAGGAGCTCGATAAACGCCGCAGCTTCCGGGAATGCTTCACGTGAAGCATCATTCGATATCGAAGCGTGCTTCACGTGAAGCATTCCTCCGCGGCCATCTTCCGCAGATGCGCCATCAGCACCGCCAGCGCCGC
>DAHWDR010000155.1:0-1687 GCA_027330745.1 Acetobacteraceae bacterium
TTGGCGGGGTCCAGGGGCAGCGCCCCTGGTCGGGTCCAGGGGTGAAACCCCTGGCCTTCCCCTACGCCGGCAGCAACCCCAGGCACCGTCCCGACTGGCCGGCGCGGAACAGGAAGGCGACCAGTTCCGCCGCGTCCGGCAGGCCGGAGGCCTGGGTGACCTCGGTCAGCGCGCAGAGTTCCGCGACCGCGTCGGCCGCGCCCGAGAGGATGTCGTTGCCTCCGGTCAGCAGCAGCATGGGCACGCTCGGGTCGTGTTCGGCCAACTGCATCATCACGTAGCATCCGTCCTGGGCCGGGCCGTCCAGGGTGGCGATCACCGCCATCGGCCGACGCTCGCGGAAGCCGCGCGTCAGGTCCCGTTCCGACCCCAGCCGATCGACGGTGATGCCCAGATAGGCGCAGAGTTCGGCGATGGCGGCGCTTACCGCCGGGCGGTCCTCGATCACCAGCACCAGCGGGGTGCGGCGGCTGACGAGTTCGAGCGCGGCGGGCGGCGGGCGGCGGCCGACGCGGACCCGTTCGGCGATATGGTTCATCGGAACCCCCTTCTGGTTTCCAGTGGGGGAAGGATGCCGCCGCGGGCCGGGCCCAAAACAGGAAGGCAAACGTCAAATCGTCGGGCCGGGAGCGTGAAACGCTGTCAAATCCGCATCCTTGCCGCGGCGGCCCGGTGGCCCTATGGCAGGGGCATGATCCTGCTGCGGCACGGCCAGAGCGCGTTCAACCTGCACTTCACCGCCACCCGCAAGGACCCCGGGATCGTCGATGCCGCGCTGACCGAACTGGGTCACCAGCAGGCCCGCGCGGCGGCCGAGCAGCTGGCCGGGGCGCCGATCGGCCGCATCCTGGTTTCCCCCTACACGCGCGCGTTGCAGACCGCGGCACCGGTCGCTGCCGCGATCGGGGTGCCGGTGATCGTCACCCCATTGGTGCGGGAGCGTGCGGCCTTCGCCTGCGACATCGGCACCCCGCGCACGGCGCTGGCCGATGCCTGGCCCGGGCATGATTTCGCCCATCTGGACGAGATCTGGTGGCCGCCGATGCCGGAGCCGGCGGCTTCGGTGGTGGACCGCGCCAACCTGTTCCGCGCCGAGATGGCCGCGCTGCCCGACTGGCGCGACACGCTGGTGGTGACGCATTGGGGGTTCATCATGGCGCTGACCGGGATCAGCGTGCCGAACGGCGAGCAGCTGCGCTTCAACCCCACCGCCGCCCCGCCCGAAACCATCCCGTGGAAGGTCTAGCGAATCCTGGCCAGCATCCGCCGGTTCCCGGTCAGCGTCGCGTAACGGCTGCCGACCGCGTACCACAGCAGCAGCATCGCCTCGCGCGGCCAGGACCAGGGGTGGAAGGCGGCCAGACGCGACGCCTCGGCCGCGCAGGGGACCACCGGCAGGCCGAGCCCGGCCGCCATCGCCAGGCTGCGCGCCAGATGGGTGCGGCTGGTCACCAGCACCGCCGCCCCGTCCGGGGCCAGATCGGCGCGGTAGCAGCGGAGATTCTCGAGCGTGTGGCGGGAGCGGGTTTCGATCCCGATCGCTGCCTCCGGCACGCCGGCGGCGACCAGCAGCGCCCGTCCGGCCTCGGCCTCCGACAGCGGGGCCGGCGAGCGGGTGCCGCCCAGGATGACGATGCGCGTCGCCGGATCGGCCGCCCACAGCGCGGCGGCGCGGGCGAGCCGGGCG
>DAHWDR010000159.1:0-8232 GCA_027330745.1 Acetobacteraceae bacterium
CGCTCGTGCAGCCGGGCCGATCGCCGGCGGGCCGCGCGGCGGCGCCAACGACACGATCGGGGACATCTCTCCCCATGCGTGAGCGCGGAACCGGACCGGGGATCGCCCGGCTCGCGCCGATCGGCTAGGCTCGCGGCAAGCGCGGATCGCGGCCACCCGCCGCCGATCCGCCCACCCCCCGGAGCATCCCGCATGACCGACGCCACCGACTACACCCCGCCCCCCGTCTGGACCTGGACCAAGCCGAGCGGCGGCCGGTTCGCCAGCATCAACCGCCCGATCGCCGGCGCCACCCATGAGAAGGACCTTCCTGTCGGCCGCCATCCGTTGCAGCTTTATTCTCTCGCCACGCCGAACGGGCAGAAGGTCACGATCCTGCTGGAAGAATTGCTGGCGGCGGGCCATACCGGCGCGGAGTACGACGCCTGGCTGATCCGCATCAGCGAGGGCGAGCAGTTCTCCAGCGGTTTCGTCGCGGTCAACCCGAATTCGAAAATCCCGGCGCTGCTGGATCGCAGCGGCGCGACCCCGATCCGGGTGTTCGAATCCGGGGCGATCCTGGTTCATCTGGCCGAGAAATTCGGCGCGTTCCTCCCCACCGCCCCCGCCGCGCGCGCCGAGTGCCTGTCATGGCTGTTCTGGCAGATGGGCAGCGCGCCCTATCTCGGCGGCGGCTTCGGCCATTTCTACGCCTATGCGCCGAGCAAGATCGAATACGCGATCGACCGATTCGCGATGGAAGTGAAACGCCAGCTGGATGTGCTGGATCGGCGCCTGGCGGACAGCGCCTATCTGGCGGGGCCGGACTACACGATCGCCGATATCGCCGTCTGGCCGTGGTACGGCGGGCTGGCGAAGGGGGTGCTGTATGGCGCGGGCGCGTTTCTTTCGGTGCAGGACTATACTCATGTGCAGCGTTGGGCGGACGCGATCGCGGCGCGGCCGGCGGTGCAGCGCGGGCGGATGGTCAACCGCATCAATGGCGAACCGGCGAGCCAGCTGCACGAACGCCACGACGCGAGCGATTTCGATACCAAGACGCAGGACAAGCTGACCGGCGGGTAACCGCTCAGGCGTGGCTTTCCAGCCCGTCGGCGATCTCCTCGGCGCGCTTGGCCAGGCGCGCCAGGCGGCGCTGTTCGCGCACCGCGTCCGGCGCCATACGCGGCGCCGTCGGCTCGGTGCGGGCGGAGTCCAGGGCGGCGCGGGTCTCGTGCAGATCGTCGGCCAGCAGCAGCGCGGACATCACCAGCATCCGCGCTTCCCCGCTGGGGCCGGCGACGGTCTTGATACTGTCGATGCGCCGTTCGACCTCGGCCGCCATCGCCAGCAGATGCGATTCCTCGCCATCCTGGCAGCCGATCGTATAGGCGTAGCCGTTGATGCGTACATTCACCTGGGCCATGGCGGCGCTCCGCGGTCGGGGTGCTTGGTCATGCCGTCTCCTCCAGCGCCGCGCGCAGCCGGGCGATGATCTGATCGAGGTCGTCGGCCACCGCGACCAGGGCCGGCGCCTCGGCCGCCGCCGCGGGTCCGGCGGGCAGGGCGCGGGCGATGCGCTCCAGCGCGGTTTCAAGCCGCGTCGCGGCGTCTTCGGTCGGTTCCGGATCGAAGCTCATCGCATCGGCTCCCGCAGCGTTGCCGAGACATGCGCGGGCGGGTGGGGGAACGTCAAGCGGCGCGGCATCGCCTCCGGCAGGCTGACGGAACGGAGTCCGGCCGCGCGCAGATCCGCGAGCAGCGCGGGCAGCACGGACAGGACCACGCTGGCGCCGTCCGGGCCGGGGGCGGCGCCGGAATCATGCAGCAGCAGGATGTCCCCGCCGGCCAGGTCGCGCGTCAGGGCGGCGTGGATCCGCGCCGGATCGCCGGTGACCGTGTCGCGTCCGCGCCTTGTCCAGGCCACATGGGTAAGCCCGGTGCCGGCCAGCGCCGGGTCCAGCATCGGGCCGCGAATGCCGAACGGGGCGCGCACGAAGCGCGGCGCGCGGCCCACCAGCGCGGTCAGCACGGTCTGCGCCTGCAACAGATCGCGCCGGATCACCCAGGGCGGGCGCAGCGCGAAGCCGGCGGCGTGGTGGTACGAGTGGTTCTCGACGCTGTGGCCGCGCGCGACGATGTCGGCCACCAGCGCCGGATAGCGCGCGGCGCGACGACCGATGCAGAAGAAACTGGCGCGCGCGCCGGCGCGGTCCAGCAGATCGAGGATACGGGGCGTGACCTCCGGGTCCGGCCCGTCATCGAAGGTCAGGGCCACCTCATTGCGCGCGGCGGCCGGCGCTGGCAGGCGGGTGACGGAGGCGCCGATCCAGGCCGCGCCGGGGGACAGTCCGAGCAGGCCCAGCGCCACGTGATCGGCGGCCAGCAGTCCGGCCCAGAGCGGCCAGGCGGCGGGGGCGGCGAGCAACGCGGGGATCGCCAGAAGATGCAGCGCCATCGAAGCGCCGAGCGCTGGCGCCGGCCGCCAGCGCGACCCGCCGGGCAACTCCGAAGTGGAGGACGGATGGAAACGGCGGGACATCGCGGCGACCTTGAACGTCGGGGTGGTATAGCGAGACGGCCGAGGTCGGATCAATCCGGGCACGAACGGGGGAAGAATGAAATGCGGCGCGTCCCGGTTCGTCCTACAGCCAGCGCCCGGTCGAACCGCCGCGCCGCCGCTTGCCCCGTCCCGCCCCGGAGCCGAGCGTCAACGACACGCCCCCCGCCACCAGCCCCATTGCGGCCGGGAGCAGCCAGGCCGGCCGCACCAGCAGCGGGCGGATCAGCACGTCCCAGACCCAGGCGGCAACGGCCGAATCCCCGTGCAGCGACGCGGGCAGCCGATGATCCAGCAGGAACAGCGCCCGGCCGAGCGCGAGATCGGGGGGCGCGAGCATGGCCAAGGCCACCGCCCCCACCAGGAACAGCGCCGCGACGGTCGCGAAGAGGCGGGTCCAGATCACCGGTATAGAATGTCCCCTTTCATCCCCGCATACAAGCTGGCGACGAACGGGCCGTAGCCGTTGAATATCTGCGTGGGCACACGCCCGCCGGTGCCGATCAGGCGTTCGGTCGCCTGGCTCCAGCGCGGATGCGGGACGGCCGGGTTCACATTGGCCCAGAACCCGTATTCGCTGGGGGCGATCTGCGCCCAGAACGTGTTGGGCTGCTTGTCGGTGAAGCTGACGCGCACGAACGCCTTGCCGGATTTGAACCCGTATTTCCACGGCAACGTGATCCGGATCGGCGCCCCGCTCTGTTTCGGCAACGGCTTGCCATACAGACCCACCGAGATGAACGCGAGCTCGTTCATCGCCTCGGCCATGGTCACGCCTTCCACATAGGGCCAGGGGAAGATCGGCGAATCGAGGCCGGGCATGGTGGCCGGCTGCTCGATGGTGGTGAACACCATGTATTTGGCCGAGGGCAGCGGGTCCGCGAGCCTGACCAGCTCCGCCATCGGAAACCCGGTCCAGGGCACCGTCATGGCCCAGGCCTCGACGCAGCGATGGCGATAGACGCGCTGTTCCAGCTTCACCTGCGACAGCAGGTCCTCGAAGCCGATGGTGCGGGGCTTGTGCACCATCCCATCGATGCGGATCGACCAGGGGCTGAGCGTCATCTTCTGGGCGGCGCGCCAGAGGTCCTTGTCCTGGCTGAACTCGTAATAATTATTGTAGGTGGTGGCGATCTTCTCCGGCGTCAGCGCGCGGCCGGCGTGGAAGGCCAGGTTGCGCGGCGGGTCCATCGCCGGCGCGGCGGCTGCGGCCGGGCGCGCGGCGAACGCGCCGGCCAGCCCCGCGGCCCCGGTCATCAGGCTGCGCCGGCCCAGCACCGCCGCTTCCGGGGTCACCGCGTGATCCGGGATTTCCCAACCCCGGCGGTGGAGGATATTCATGCCTCGATCTCCCTGATCGTACGGGACATGGGGACGCCCCGGCGCTTGTCATCGCCCTATTGTGCCTTGCCGGATGCGGCGGCGGGGATGAAACTCCCGCAATCCGAACCGGAGCTTCCCGATGCATCTCGCCCGCTTCCCCCGCCTGCGCCTGTTCCCCGCGCCGACCCCGCTGGAAAAGCTTGCCAATCTGTCGCGCCATCTGGGCGGGCCGGAAATCTGGATCAAGCGCGACGATTGCACCGTGGTGGCCGGCGGCGGCAACAAGGTCCGCAAGCTGGAGTTCCTGGCCGGCGAGGCCCTGGCGCAGGGCGCGGATACGCTGATCACGCAGGGCGCGGTGCAATCGAACCATGTGCGCCAGGCAGTGGCGGTGGCGGCGCGACTCGGGATGAAATGCCACGTGCTGCTGGAGCACCGAATCGAGACCAACGACCCATCCTATCTCACCAGCGGCAATGTGCTGCTGGACCGGCTGATGGGGGCGACGATCGAGTACCGCCCGGGCGGCACCGACATGAACGCCGCCGCGGTGGCGAAGGGCGAGGAACTGCGCGCCACGGGCGCGAAGCCGTACGTGATCCCGGGCGGCGGATCGAACCGGGTCGGCGCGCTGGGCTACATGGCCTGCGCGCAGGAACTGATGGCGCAGGCCGATGAGATGGGCCTGGTGATCGACCGCGTGGTCCACGCCACCGGCAGCGCCGGCACGCAAGCCGGGCTGGTCGCGGGATTGCAGGGGGTGAATGCCGGCGTGCCGGTTCTGGGGATCGGCGTGCGCGCCCCACAGCCGGCGCAGGAGGCGAATGTGCATCGGCTCGCCGAGGAGGTCGCGGACTATGCCGGCGTGCGCGGCGGGGTGGCGCGGGACGCGGTGATGGCGAACTGCGATTACGTCGGCCCGGGCTATGGCCAGCCGACCGAGGGGATGCGTGAGGCGGTGACGATGCTGGCCCGGCTGGAAGGCGTGCTGCTGGACCCGGTCTATTCGGGCAAGGGCATGGCGGGGCTGATCGACCTGATCCGCAAGGGCAAGATCGGGGCGAAGGAACGGGTGGTGTTCCTGCACACCGGCGGCGCGTTCGGCTTGTTCGGGTATCAGCCGTTCTTCGATCAGGGCTTCGCGGGGTAGCAGGATGAGGCTCACACCGAGAAGTATTTCGCTTTCGGGTTGAGCACCACCAGCGCGCTGGTCGATTGTTCCGGGTCCAACTGGAACTCGTCGGTCAGCGTGACCCCGATCCGCCCGGCATCCAGCAGACGCAGGATCGGCACCTGGTCCTCCAACCGCGGGCAGGCCGGGTAGCCGAACGAATAGCGCGAACCGCGATAGCCCTGGCCCAGCATCTTCTCCATGTCGCGGTCGTCCTCGGCCGCGAAGCCGAGTTCGGCGCGGATGCGCTTATGGACGTATTCGGCCATCGCCTCGGCCATCTCCACAGAAAGGCCGTGGAGATACAGATAATCCTGGTAGCGGTTCTCCTCGAACCAGGCGCGCGAGACCTCGGACGCCCGCGCGCCCATGGTGACCACCTGCAATCCCACCACGTCGCGTTCGGCGGCGTCGATGTCGCGGACGAAATCGGCGATGCACTCCCCATCCTCGCGCGGCTGGCGGGGCAGCGCGAAACGGGCGACTTCGGTGGTGCCGTCGGGCTCGAACAGGATCAGCTCGTTCCCCTGCCCGGCCGCTTTCCAGTACCCATACACCGCCTGGGGTGCCAGGATCGCGTCCGCCTCGGCCAGCGCCAGCATCCGCTTCAGCACCGGGCGCAGCTCCTGCTTCGCCCAGCCGAGGAAATCGTCCAGCGACCGGCCCTGCTTACGGAACCCCCACTGGAACTGGTACAGGGATCGTTCGTTGACGAACGGCACCAGCGCGCGCATCGGCGCCGCGATCGCCCGCGGCCCCCAGAACGCCGGCGTCACGACCGGCACGTCCGCCGTGATCCGCCGCCGCCGCGCGGCCACCGCGGCGACATCGACCGGGCGGAATGCGCGCGCATCCGCCTGGCCCAGGCTGCGCGACGGGTTGCGGGTCTTGCCGGAGCGTTTTGCCGCCACCGCGGCCAGGTAATCGTCGAATCCGTTGCCCGTGACCTTGTTCATCAGATGCAGCCCGTCGAACGCATCGCGGGCATAGGCCACGCGCCCGCAGGCATAGGCGCGGACGCAATCGTCCTCGACATAGCCGCGGGTCAGCGCCGCACCCCCCAGCAGCACCGGCAGTTCCACGCCCTGGCGCGACATTTCTTCCAGATTCTCGCGCATCACCACGGTGGATTTGACCAGCAGGCCGGACATGCCGATGGCGTGGGCGCGATGCTCCCGCGCCGCGTCCAGCATCTGCGGCAGGGTCACCTTGATGCCCAGATTGACCACCCGGTAGCCGTTATTGGTCAGGATGATATCGACCAGGTTCTTGCCGATGTCGTGCACGTCGCCTTTCACGGTCGCCAGCACGATGGTGCCCTTCTCCTGGCCGTCCACCCGCTCCATCATCGGTTCCAGATAGGCGACGGCGGCCTTCATCGTCTCGGCCGATTGCAGCACGAACGGCAGCTGCATCTTGCCGGCGCCGAACAACTCGCCCACCACTTTCATCCCGTCCAGCAGCACGTCGTTGATGATCGACAGCGGCGGCAGGGTTTTCAGGGCGTCGTCGAGTTCGTCGGTCAGGCCCTTGCGGTCGCCATCGACGATGCGGTCCTTGAGCCGGCCCTCCACCGTCTCGGCGCGCTGCTTCTTCGCCGTGTCGGCCAGTTTGCGGTCGGCGAACAGCTCCAGCAGGCGTTGCAGCGGGTCGTAGCCCTCGCGGCGGCGGTCGAAGATCAGGTCCTCGGCAACCTGGACTTCCTCGGGCGGGATCTGGTGCAGCGGGCGGATCTTGCTGACATGCACGATCGCCCCAGTCATGCCGGCGCGCACCGCGTGATCGAGGAACACCGAGTTCAGCACCGCGCGCGCGGCCGGGTTCAGCCCGAAGCTGATATTCGACAGGCCCAGGATGATCTGCACCTCGGGGAATGCCGCGGCGATCGCGGCGATCCCTTCCAGGGTCCATTGCCCCAGCTTGCGGTCGTCCTCGCTGCCGGTGGCGATGGTGAAGGTCAGCGGGTCGATCAGCAGATCGGACTGCGCCAGGCCGTGTTGCGTGCAGGCGAAATCGATCAGGCGGCGAGCCACCGCCAGCTTGGCGTCCGCGGTCTTCGCCATGCCGGTCTCGTCGATGGTCAGCGCGATCACCGCCGCCCCGAAGCGGCGCGCCAGCACCAGCCGGTCGGTGGCGTGGCCCTCGCCGTCCTCGAAATTGATCGAATTGATGATCGGCTTGCCGCCGTGCAGCTTCAGCGCCGCCTCGATCACCGGGGTTTCCGTGCTGTCGATCACCAGCGGCGCGTTCACCGCGGCGGTGAAGCGGCGCATCACTTCCGACATCTCGCCGAGCTCGTCGCGGCCCACGAAGGCGGTGCAGAGGTCGAGCGCGTGCGAGCCTTCCCCCAGCTGCTCGCGGCCCATGGCGACGCAGCCGTCCCAGTCATGCGCTTCCTGCAAGCCGCGCCATTTCTTCGAGCCGTTGGCGTTGCAGCGTTCGCCGATGGCGAAGAAAGCGTTCTCCTGGCGCAACGGGACCGGCTGATAGAGCGAGGCCACCGACGGCACCCAGACCGGCTTGCGCGCGACCGGTATGGGCCGCCCGCCGCCGCGCCGGCGCAGCATCGCATCCAGGGCGGCGATATGGGCGATATCGGTGCCGCAGCAGCCGCCGATCAGGTTCACCCCGTCCTCGGCCACGAAGCGTTCCAGCCAGGTGGCGAGCTCGGCCGCCCCCAGCGGGTAGTGGGTGCGGCCATCGACCAGCTCCGGCAATCCGGCATTGGGCTGCACCGAGATCAGCCCCGGCCAGTTGGCGGAGATCCAGCGCAGATGCTCGGCCATCTCCTGCGGCCCGGTGGCGCAGTTGAGGCCCAGCAGCGGCACGTCCAGGGCGTGGACCACCGCGGCGGCGGCGGCGATGTCGGGGCCGACCAGCAGGGTGCCGGTGGTTTCCACCGTGACCTGCACGAACACCGGCGTATCGGTGCCCGCCTCCGCGCGCGCCCGCTTGGCCCCGTTCACCGCGGCCTTGATCTGCAACGGGTCCTGGCAGGTCTCGATCAGGATCGCGTCCACCGAGCCGGCGATGAGGCCGCGGCACTGCTCCGTAAGCGCGTCTTCCAGCGGGTCGTAGGCGATGTTGCCGAGGCTCGGCAGCTTGGTCCCCGGCCCGAGGCTGCCGAGGACGTAGCGATCGCGCCCGTCGGCGAAGCTCTCGGCCGCCTCGCGGGCCAGCTCGCCGGCGCGCCGGTTGA
>DAHWDR010000190.1:0-2777 GCA_027330745.1 Acetobacteraceae bacterium
ACCCAGTATTCCCAGTCCTCGGCGAATGTCAGGTCGGGGTTGAATCCGCCGGCGCGCGCTGCCGCCTCGGCTCGGATCAGAACATGCCCGCCATTTGCGAACAGGTTGCGCGTCAGCAGCCGCACCAACAGATCGCCGCCGCGTGCTGCGTGCGGTCGCTCGCGCGTCCCGGCCGGGTCCACGTGCACGAACTTCCCCACGGCCGCGACCGCGTCCGGCGCGGCCGCCAGCGCGGCTCGCAGGCGGGCCAGCGCGTCCGGCGCCAGCCAGTCGTCGGCATCCAGGAACAGCAGCGCGGCGGCGCCCGCCAGCGCCGCGGCGCCGCGGTTGCGCGCCGCCGACACGCCAGCCCGGTCCTGGCGCAGCAGCGTGACCCTTGGATCGCCCCGCGCCACAACCAGGGCGGCGGTGGCGTCGGTCGAGCCATCATCGACCACAATTGCGCGCCACTCCGCCCAGCTTTGCCGCGCCAGCGAGTCGAGGGCGTCGCCGATCCACGTCGCCGCGTCATGGGCCGGGATGACGATGCCCAGAGACGCGGGGCCAAGGGATGCGGCGTTTAGGGCCGGGGGCGGCGTGGGCATGCGCCAGCCTACCCGCCGCGCGGTTAACCGCCCGCTAAGCGCCGCGCCTCGTAGGCCTGCAGGTGACACCAGGCGGTGCGCAGCAGCGGCGCCGCCTGCCCGGCCGCCTGGGCGCGCGCCAGCATGTCGCCCACCACATGCGCCGCCTCGGTCGGGCCGCCGCGCTCCACGTCGCGCAGCATGGACGCCGCGAAGGACGAGCCGCGCTCGGTCAAGGTGGTCCGCGCCGTGGCCAGCCGGGCCGGGCGCGAGGCATGACCGGCCGCCGCCGCCACCGCGTCCGATTCCGCCAGCGCGGTCAGGACCAGCGTCTCCCCGTCCTCGGCCTGCATGATCTGCCCGACATTGGCGCGCATCAGGCAGGTCATCGCGGCCATCGTTGCCAGCAGAACGAATTTTTCCCACATGTCCTGGATCGGGTCCTCGGCCACGCGCAGGTCGAAGCGGGCGTCGCGGCAGGCGGCGGCGAAATCGGCCACGCGCGCGGCCTGCGCCGGTTGGCGCGGCCCCAGGGTCAGGGCGTGCAGCTTGTTGAGGTGCCGCACCTCGCCGGACGCATCGAGCGTGGCGGCGATATGGCACAGCCCGCCCAGCACCGCCCTGGCGCCGAATGCCGCGTCCAGACGGTCCAGATGGCGCATTCCGTTCAGCATCGGCAGGACCGACGCGCCCCCCACCATGGCGGGCGCGATCGCCGCCATCGCCGCGTCCAGGTCGTACGCCTTGCAGGTCAGCAGGACCAGGTCGTAGCCGGCGCTGGCCTCGGTCACGGTCCGCACCGGGCGGACGATATCGCCATGGGGGCTATGGACCACCAGGCCGGTCTCGGCCAGGCGCGCGGCGCGGGCGGGACGTACCAGGAAGGTAACGTCCGTCCCCGCCTCCGCCAGCCTGCCGCCGAAATACCCGCCGATGCCGCCGGCACCGAGCACCAGAATCCGCATCTCTCACTCCCATCCCGGCGGCGGCGCGAAGCTCCGCCAGCTTGTTTCCAGCAGATGCGCGACCGCGATCGTGGTGCGGTCGCCGCCATAGGGGCCGACGATCTGCACCCCGATCGGCAGCCCGTCGCGTGAGACCCCGAGCGGGGCGATCGTCCCCGGCAGGTGGCAGACGCCCGAAAGTCCGGGCCAGAACAGCAGCTCATTATAGGGGATCGTGTGGCCGTCCAGGGTGATGCGGCGTTCGTAGGTTTCGCCATCCTGCATCAGGGGCAAAGCGGGGCGGCCGAAGGCGGGGCAGAGCAGCACGTCCCACTGGCGGAAAAACGCGCCCCAGACGCGGCGTAGCTGGTGGCGGCGCTCGTGCAGCCCCAGCCAGTCGCGATGCGACAGGTCGGTGGCGCGCAGCATGATTGCGTCGGCGCTGCCGTCATCGGCATGCAGCGCGGCCTTGCGGGCGCGTTTGGCGGCCAGCGCGGCATCGCTCAGCCGCGCCGCCATCGCCGCGTCGAGCAGGGTCAGATAAAGCCGCCACGCCTCGCCCACATCGAAATCGGGGCGCGCAATGCGGCTGACCTCGGCGCCTTCCGATTCCAGATGGCGAGCGAGGTCGTCCAGCAGCGCGGTGGTTTCGGTTTCGGTCTTCTGGCCCGGCTCGTGCGACCAAACGGCGATGCGCAGGTCGGAAAGGCGCGTGGCACGCGGCGGTGGCAGGACGAAACCCAGCCCGGTCTCGGCCGGGTCCAGCCCCAGAATCGCGTCCAGCGCAGTTTCCAGATCCCGCGCCGAACGCGCCAGCGGGCCGATCACCGAGATATCGGTGAACGCCGCCGCGTCCGCCAATGAATGGCCGCGCGGAGAGGCCAGCCCCCAGCTGGGCTTGTGGCCGAACAGGCCGCAGAAATGCGCCGGCACGCGGACCGAGCCGCCGATATCGGAGCCACATTCCAGCCCCGCCAGCCCAGCGGCCACCGCGGCGGCGCCGCCGCCCGAGGACCCGCCGGGCGTATGTGCGCCCGACCACGGATTGGCGGTCGCGCCATAGACCGGGTTGTAGCTCTGCCAGTCGGCCAGCGAGACCGGGACGTTGGTCTTGCCCAGCACGATCGCGCCGGAAGCTTCCAGGCGCCGGACTGCCAGCGCGTCGTCCTCGGCGCGGTGCGTGGCGCGGGCGCGATGGCCCCAGGTGGTCGGGTGGCCGCGCAGGTCGAAGCTTTCCTTGACCGTCATCGGCACGCCGAACAACGGCCCG
>DAHWDR010000203.1:0-2907 GCA_027330745.1 Acetobacteraceae bacterium
CGGCTGGTCTGGCGCCGCCGCCGCAGCACCGGCAGCCCCAGCAGGCCGACGCCGAGCAGGGCGAGGCTCGCGGGTTCCGGCACGCTCGGCGCGCTCGGCAGGCCGGAATAGATGGCGACGTTCGACAATGAACCGTCGAAATATTCCCCATAAGTGCTGAACTGCGCGCCGAAGCGCGTGTCGGTGCCGGATTGCGGCGCGGTCATCTGGGTGGCGGAAGTGTATTGCTGGGTGCCGTCGATATAGAACTGCGTCCCGTTGGTGGCGCTGCTGATCAGCTTGTAGCTGTGCTGCTTGCCGTCGGTGGGGGCGGCGACGTTGATGGTCCCAAGCGAGTCGCCGAGGCGGAAACCGGTGCCGCCCGGCGTCAGTCCGATATAGAATCCGGGGAGGCCGGAGCTGCCCTGCGAGATCATCTCGGCATAGGCCGAGTTGCTGATCGCGGCGATGGTGGCATCGAAGGTGACGCTGAAATCCCCGCTGGGGATGGCGTAGCCCGACAGCTGGGCATAGTCGGTGGTGCCGTTCAGGGTCAGGCTGCCGCCGGACGCCGTGGCGCTGCCGACCAGCGTGCCGTTCAGGCTACCGACCTGATCGGTGACCGATCCGTTGAAGAGGTACTGATGCAGCAGCGAGGCCCGGGCGGGGTGGGCGAGCACCAGACCGGCGCCCAGCATGACGGCAAGAACGCCCGCAACACGAACACCGTTCATCAATCACGTCTCCGAGGGCGCGCCGCGAGAACCGACTTCCCTGGCAGTACCCGAATGATTGTATATCATAATGACCGGCAGAAATCAACAAAAGAAGACGCCCGCTTCTGCCCGATCCGCGCCGCCGGTCGGCAGCCGCGCCGTTTCTGCTATGCTGTCCGCCCGAGCGAAGGACCCGACGCCGATGCCCGAGCCGACCCTGATCGATGCCCGGGGCAGCTACTGCCCCGGCCCGCTGATGGAGCTGATCGCCAGCTTGCGCCGCGCCGAAGTGGGCACGATTTTCGAGCTGCTGTCCTCGGACGCGGGCACCGCCCGGGACGTGCCGGAATGGGTCCGCAAGGTGGGTCATGCGCTGGAACGGACCGAACAGGACCCGGGCGGCGTGTGGCACCTGGTCGTGCGTAAGGTTAAATAGCGGCCGGCAGCGGAGGATTGCAGAATGCGCATCGTCGTGGTGGGCGGCGGGATGGCGGGGACGATCTTCGCCAACAACGTGGCGCGGCGCCTGGCGCCCGAACTGCGCGCGGGCAAGGCGCGGCTGACCATGCTCACCGCCTCGGACAAGCATGTGTATCAGCCCGGCTGGCTATATGTGGCGCTGGGGCGGATGACGCCGGAGGAGCTGGAACGCGAGCAGGCCAGCCTGCTGGAACCGCAAATCGCGCTGCATGTCGATCCGGTGCGGCGCTTCGCGCTGGCCGACAAGCATGTGGTCACCGAGTCGGGGCGGACCCATGAATACGATCTGCTGGTGATCGCCACCGGCTCGCGCCCCGTGCCCGAGGAGATTCCCGGGCTCAAGGAGACCGCGATCCATTGCTACACCGCCGCCGACGCGCAGCATTTCCACCAGCGCCTGGAGGCGTTCACCGGCGGGCGCATCCTGATCACCGTCGGGCTGCCGCATAAATGCCCGATGATTCCGCTAGAGATTACCCTTACGATGTACGACTACATCCGCGACAAGGGCCTGACCGACCGCACCGAGTTCTACTACACGTTCCCGATCGGCCGCCCGCACGGCATCGAATCCGTCGCCAACTGGGCCGGCCCGGAATTCACCGAACGCGGCATACGCCAGGAGATGTTCTTCAACCTGCGCGAGGTGGACCCGGCCCTGGGCGTCGCCCGGTCGGAGGAAGGAACCGAAGTGAAATTCGACCTACTGGTCACCGTGCCCCCGCATCGCGGACAGGCGGTGATCGAGGACAACAAGCTCGGTCCCGCCGGCTTCATCCCGACCGACCGGCATTCGCTGCGCATGGTCGGCGATCATGCCGACAGCGTGATCGTGCTGGGCGATACCACCAACCTGCCGATCAGCAAGGCCGGATCGACCGCGCATTTCGAGGCCGAGGTGGCAGCCGAGAACGTCGCCGCGCTGGTGCGCAACGGCTGCGCCACGCGCCGCTATGACGGCAAGGTGTTCTGCTTCATCGAGGCCGGCAAGGACCGCGCCACCTACGCGATGTTCGACTACCTGCATCCGCCGCACCCGCAGCCGCCGAGTGCCGCCATGCATGCGATGAAGATGGCGTATAACAAGCTCTACTGGGCCTCGGCCCGCGGCTTGTTGTAGGGGATTTTTGTCATGACCGATGCCATCGGAGCCGGCCTGACCGCGGAACAACGCGCCGGCGTGGAGCGGACCGTGGCGGCGCTGCTGGAGGCGGGCGATCTCGATCGGCTGGTGGCGCTGGCGCGCATTGCCGGCGGCGCGGCGGATATGCTGTCCGACGATATCATCGCCCGTCTGGCCGAGATCGCGGGGGAGGCGCTGGTACTGGTCGATCGCCTGGCGCGCAGCGGGCTGGCCGAGCGCCTGGTGACCCTGGCCGACGCCGTGGACCGCGCCGCGCTGCGCGAGCAAGCCGCGTCCGCGCCGGCGGGCGGGCTTGGCGGGCTGTGGCGGATCCTGCGCGATCCGGCCAGCCAGGCGGCGCTACGTTTCGCGCTGGGGGTGTTGGGGGAACTGCGCGGCGGCGCCTGAATCCGCTGGTGTTTGCGGGCCGGTTCTGGTTTGACGGACGCGACCAGAACGGGACCCGAGTCGGATGGCGCATGTCCTGACCATCGCGCAGCAGAAGGGCGGCACGGGCAAGACCACGCTCGCCGCGCATCTGGCCGCGGCCTTCGCCGGCACCCGTCGTGTGGCGTTGCTGGATATCGACCCGCAGCGCAGCCTGCGCCA
>DAHWDR010000206.1:0-3022 GCA_027330745.1 Acetobacteraceae bacterium
GGGGTTGGGGGACAGCGGCACCTTCAACGCGGCGGCGAGCGCGGCGAGGCCCGCGGCGCCGAGCACGCAGGCGGCGGCGACCGCGATCAGGTCTCCGAACCCGGCGAAGCGCCAATGCTGGCGGGCGAGGCGGAACGGCACACCGGCGAGTACCACCGCGGCGGCGCCCAACGGAATGACGGGCAAGGGGGGGAGATGGAACGGGGCGGCGATCAGAGTCGCCAGCGGCACGGCGATCGCGGCGGCCACGCAGTCCAGCGCGGCGTTCAACGCGATGCGGGCGATCGGGCGGAAGACCATGGCGATGATGTATCGCGATGGCGGCGGGGGGGCCAGGGTGCATTGGCACCTGGGGCGCTGGCGCCCGCTCCCGCCAACCCCATCACGACCGCAGCCAGACCGGCATGCGGTCTGTCCCGATCAGGAAACCGGAACCGGTGGGCCACACCTCTGCCACGTGCCACCGTCATGGCGGCCCCCATGGCGGGGCCGTTACTCCGGCCGTAGCCTTGATAATTCAAGGCTTCGAGGAGGTCCTGCCGCCGTGCCGCTGCTCCCCCCCGCCCGCCGTCTGTTCGCCGCGCGTGCCGTCATTAGCCTCGGCCAGGGCGCGATGGGCGTCGATTTCGCGCTTTATGCCCGCGCGCTGGGCTGGTCCCCGGGGTTCCTCGGCGCGGTGGTGGGCGGGGGAATTCTGCTGGGTGGGGTGCTCACCGGGGCCGCCGGGCCGCTGTCGGACCGATTCGGGCGCAAGCCCTTCCTGCTCGCCTACCTCGCCCTGGTCGCCCTTGCTGCCGCGGCCGGCGCCGCTTCGGCCGCCACGGCGGTGGTCGTCGCCGCGGCCATCATTGCCGGATTCGGCCGCGGCGCGGTGGGCGTGCCAGGTCTGTTCGGCGCCGTGCAGCAGGCCTGGCTGGCGGACACGATCGAGACTGCCGCACCGCCCCAGGGCGCCATCGGTCGGGCCTTCGCCCGCAATGCCGCGATCGGCTTTTTCGCCACCGCGGCAGGTACCTTTGCCGGCGGCCTGCCGCCCGTGTGGCGCGTCGTGTTACCCGGGGCGCTTGCGTATCGCCCGTTATTCGCCTTCGCCGCGCTGACCACGCTGGTTTCTCTGGCACTTCTGGCCGGGGTTCCGGAACCGGTCCGCGTGTCCCACGCCGCCGCCGCCGAGCAGCCGGATGCCGCCGGCACCCAGGCGCGCGAGAACCGCCTGTTGTGGCGCCTGGCGGGAATCAACGCATTGAACGGCGTCGGGATCGGCCTCACCGCGCCGCTGCTGTCCTGGTGGCTGGCGGCGCGCTTCGGCGTCGGTCCGGGGCGGATCGGACCGGCGGTGGGATGCGTGCTAGTGGCCTCGGGTCTGGTCACGCTCTGGGCGGGACGGCTTGGCGCGCGCTACGGGCTGGTCCGGGTCGTGGTGGCGATGCGGGCGGTGGGGTTGGGCTTGCAGGTGGCGATGCCGTTCGCGCCCGCGTTCGGATGGGCAATGGGCGCCTATGCGGTGCGTACGGTCCTGAACCGCGGCACGGTGGGGCAGCGCCAGGCATTGGTGATGGGGGCGGTGCGCGGGCATCGGCGCGGGCTGGCCGCCAGCGTCAGCGGGGTGTCGGTGCAACTGCCGCGCGCCTTGGGGCCTTGGCTGGCAGGGCTGATGTTCGGCGCCGGGTGGTTGGCCGGGCCGTTCCTGCTCGCGGCCGGGTTTCAGGCGGTGTATCTGATCTTGTATCGGCGGGTATTCGCCGGCGCGGAACCCCCGCGAACCAAACCGGGCGCATGATGTCTCGGCATGGGACCCACGTCCGAATCGCCGGGACCGTAGCACCCGGCGCGGCGCTATCATTGGCTGCTCGCGCTTTGGCAGCGCGCGCCAAGACCGAAGGAACCGCATGAGCCAGACCATCGCCGTCGCGCGCCCGCATGCCTCCTCCGATGCTGCGCGAACCGCTTTCCCGGTGCTGGGGGCGATCAGTTTCTGCCATCTGTTGAACGACATGATGCAGTCGCTGCTGCCGGCGATCTACCCGATGCTGAAGGGCGGATTTCACCTCGATTTCGCACAGATCGGGCTGCTGACGCTGACCTACCAGACCACCGCGTCGCTGTTCCAGCCGCTGGTCGGACGCTTCACCGATCGCCGCCCGTTGCCGTGGTCACTGCCGTTCGGAATGGCGTTCACCCTGGTCGGTCTGCTCGGCCTGGCGATTGCACCGGATTACGCGGCGCTGCTGGGCGGCGCGGCGCTGCTCGGCGTGGGGTCGTCGATCTTCCATCCCGAGTCCTCGCGCATCGCCCGGCTGGCATCCGGCGGGCGGCACGGGCTTGCGCAGTCGCTGTTCCAGGTGGGCGGCACGTTCGGCCAGGCGCTGGGGCCGCTGCTCGCCGCGTTCGTGATCCTGCCGCATGGCCGCGGCAGCCTGGCGTGGTTCGCGCTTGTGGCGTTGGGCGGCATCGCGATCCTGAGTCTGCTCGGGCACTGGTACAAGACCCGCGGCCAGGCGCGCACCCCAGCGCGGGCGGCGGTGGCCGCGCCGCTGCCGCGCAAGCGGGTTGCCAACGCGGTCGCGGTACTTCTGGCGCTGATGTTCTCGAAATTCTTCTATCTGGCCAGCATCAACAGCTACTACATCTTCTATTTGTCGGATCATTTCGGACTGAGCACGCGCCAGGGCCAGATTTGTCTGTTCGTGTTCCTGGCTGCTGCCGCTGCGGGCACGGTGATCGGCGGGCCGATCGGCGACCGCTTCGGGCGGCGGCGCGTCATCTGGGGGTCGATCCTGGGGGTGCTGCCGTTCACGCTCGCGCTACCCTACGCGGGGCTGGACGCAACCATCGCACTCAGCGTGGCGATCGGACTGGTACTGTCCTCGGCGTTCTCCGCGATCGTGGTCTATGGGCAGGAGCTGATGCCGGGTCAGGTAGGCATGGTGTCGGGCCTGTTTTTTGGCTTCGCCTTCGGTATGGCGGGCGTCGGCGCCGCGGTGCTCGGGGTGCTGGCGGACTGGACCAGCATCGAGTTCGT
>DAHWDR010000221.1:0-2892 GCA_027330745.1 Acetobacteraceae bacterium
ATCCTGCGCGGTGAATTCCGGTCGGCGATGCATGTGGCCCTCCTGGGGTTGGCCATGCGGGTCGAGCATGGCGCGGGCCGAAGCGGAGAGTGCGTCGATAGCCCCGGTCGTCGCGGCGGCCTCACCAGCGATCATGCCAAACTAAAACCCGGGGCCGCACCGCGGTAGCCTCGGAAAACACCCAGGGCGAAACGGTTACGCAGACACGCCTCGCGCCCAGCCCACCCGACGGAAGGAAGTCTTGCAACGGGACTTCCCCGCCGCCGGCACTACTCCGCGGCGATCTTTTCGCCCTCCGCCCGCAGCGCCAGCGCCTTCGCCTCCACCAGCGCGACGATGTGGTCGATCATCTCCGCCGCCGGCACCGTGTGATCGGTCTTGCCGGCCGCATACACCATATGCCGCCCGGCGCCGCCGCCGGTGACGCCGATATCGGTCATCAGGGCTTCTCCCGGACCGTTCACCACGCAGCCGATGATCGACAAGGTCAGCGGGGTGACGATATGCGCCAGCCGGTCTTCCAGGGTGCGCACCGTGTCGATCACATTGAACCCCTGCCGCGCGCAGGACGGGCACGAGATCACCTTCACGCCGCGATGGCGGATCCCCAGCGTCTTGAGCATATCCCAGCCGACCCGGACTTCTTCTTCCGGCTCGTCGGACAAAGACACCCGCAGCGTATCGCCGATCCCGGCCCATAGCAGCGAGCCCAGACCGATCGCCGATTTCACGGTGCCCATGCGCCGCCCGCCCGCCTCGGTGATGCCGATATGCAGCGGGTGGTCGCACACTTCCGCCAGCTGCTGGTAGGCCGCGACCGCGAGGAACACGTCCGACGCCTTCACGCTGATCTTGAAATCGTGGAAATCGTGCTGCTGGAGGATGTTCGCGTGATAGAGCGCGCTTTCCACCAACGCCTCCGGGTTGGGCTCGCCGTATTTCTCCAGCAGATGCTTTTCCAGCGACCCCGCGTTCACGCCGATCCGCATCGAACAGCCGTGATCGCGCGCGGCCTTGATGACTTCGCGCACGCGGTCATCGCTGCCGATATTGCCCGGATTGATGCGCAGGCAGGCGGCGCCGCTTTCGGCGGCCTCGATCGCGCGCTTGTAGTGAAAATGGATGTCGGCCACCACCGGCACATGCACCTGGCGGACGATGTCGCGCAGCGCCAGCGCGCTGGCCTGATCGGGACAGGAGACGCGGACGATATCGACCCCGGCGGTCTCGGCGCGGTGGATCTGCGCGACCGTCCCGGCGACATCGGTGGTCAGCGTGTTGGTCATGGTCTGGACGGAGATCGGCGCGTCTCCGCCCACCGCGACCTGTCCCACCATGACCTGGCGGGACTTGCGGCGGGTGATTTCCTGGTAGGGGCGATAACTGCTCATCGGCGGGCGGTCTCCGGGGGCGGGCGCAATCGGATATGGGGTTTCGGCCGGCCCGGCGCTATTGCGCGGCCGGCGGCAGCGCGACGTTGCGCAGCACCGCCCCGGCCAGGCCGAGCGGAGAGGACGCAACGCCGTTGTTCACAAGTTCGGTACCGCCCGCGTTGCCGGTGGTCAGCGCCAGCACCTGGCCGGCCGGCACCGGCCAGCTGTCCCCGGCGTGCAACAGATGGCTGAACACCACGGCGCCGGTCGCGTCGCGAACCTGGATCCAGGCATCCGCGGTTGCCAGCACCACCAGGCCCGGCGTCGCGGCCTTCATCGCGGCGTCCTGGGCAGCGGTCGGGATGGCGGCGGCGGCGGATCCGGGCTGCGGCGCGGCGCCGGTCGCGACCGGCGACGAGCCGCCGGGGGACGTGCCGACTGGGGACGCGCCGACGGCGGTCGCCAGGGAAGCCGTCGGCGTGCCGGACTGGGGCGCATTCGGGGCGCCAGCCGGCGAAGCCGCTGTCGCCACCGCAACATCCGCGGCCGAGGCCGATTGCCCCGGCACGGCCCCAGCCGAGCCGACGCCGGCCAAACGGACGCCCGCCGCACCGGTCCCAACCGCGATCGGCGGCGCGGCACCGGCAAGGGTCTGAGGTGATGCCGCCGGCGCTTGTTGGTGCCTCGCGGACGCCTTCGGTGGTTTCGGCGCCACCAACCGGGCCAGTTTCGCGGGCACGGGTTGCACCGCCTCGGCCGGCAGCCGCCCCTCCCCCGACAGACGGTACCAGCCGGCATAGGCGGCCACCACCAGGACCAGCGCGATCAGCATCAGCGCCCCGGTAGGCAAACCACGCTCCGGCAAGGGCGCGGGGAAAGCCAGGGCGGCCGGACGATCGAGTTCGGCGGCCTCGGCCTTGAAGCGCCGCACCGCTTCGTCGGCATCCAGGCCCAGCGCCGTCGCATAGCTGCGCAGGAAGCCCAGCGCGTAGGCCCTGCTGGGCAGGTCCAAGATGCGCCCGTCCTCCAGCGCTTCCAGGAACGCAATGCGGATCCGTAGCGCCCGCGCCATTTCGGCCAGGGTGCGGCCGGCGCGTTCCCGCGCGGTGGCGAGTTCGGCGCCGACTTGTGGCGCCGACGGGCCCGTCGGGGCGAGGCTGGCCAGCATGGCCGAATGGCCTCGCGCCAGTGTCCATCTGCGGTCATGCAGCACGAAAAGCCCGACCTTCATTCGCGTAAGGTTGCCGCGGCCGCCCCAGACGGTCGCAGGCCCTGTGGCAGCACACGTCGCCACCATCCAAGGTCCCGGATAGATTGCCCCGGAATCCGTCCGGCGTCGACCCGGTTCCGATAATTTGCCTGAGAGTGTCACCGAACAGTGACGGGGGGCCGTCCCACCCGATATACTCGGGTATGCCGCCGAGTCGCCCCCCATGCTGCATCTGGTAAAGCTCGCCGTCGGCGTGCGCGACATCGCCCATCTCCGGGCGATCCAGGCGGAACGGGCGGTCGCCAACCC
>DAHWDR010000227.1:0-7056 GCA_027330745.1 Acetobacteraceae bacterium
AGTGGTGACGTGGCTGACGCGCATCGGCCCATGCACCAGCAGCATCACGGAGTTTTTCGCCCCGGTCAGCGCGGCCAGCATGTCGGTGTGGCCGGCGTAATGATATCCGGCGAGATTGAGCGCCGCCTTATTGAGCGGCGCCGTGACGATGGCAGCGACCGTCCCGGCCTGCGCAAGTTCCACCGCGCGCGCGACCGCGAGATAGGAGAAGCGTCCGGCCTCGGCGCTGATCGCGCCCAGCGGGACCGGTTCCTCTTCCGCGCCGGCGGCCAGGAAGCCGAGCGGAGCCTCGGTCCCGTCGGGCAGGCGCGTGGTGCCCAGGATCGCGGTGGCGCGGTCCAACGCGGTGCGGTGGCCGATCACCAGCAGACGCAACGCGCCGTCGGCCAGACGAGGGGCCAGGCGATGCGCGGCCTTGATGATGATCTCCGGGCCGATCCCGGCCGGATCGCCCATCGTCAGCGCGAGGGTGGGCGCGCTCACGGTCGCACGCCGGCTGCCGGTGCGGCCGGCGCGCGGGGGATCAGGCGGGGCGGCGCCACCAGCCCTGGCGCCTTTCCGCCGGCGGCGTGGGTTCCCCGCCGACCACGATCGGCTGGATCGCGGGACCGTTTGCGACGTCGGCCGCCGGTGCCGCGGGTTCGGGTGCGACAGCGACCGGCACGACGGCGACCGGCACGACGGCGACCGGCGCGACGGCGACCGGCGCGACAGCGACCGGCACGTTTTCAAGCGGCGCGGTTTCAGTCGGCGCAGCCGGAGTCGCAACGATCGTGGCCGGCGCGGATTCCACCGCGTCATGCGCGACCGGAGCCGATTCCGTGCTGGCGGGCGGCTTCGGCGTAACCAAAGCGGGGCGGGCTTCCACTTCCAGCGCGCGGGCCTCGGCCTGCTCGATCACGTCGAAGATATCGAACACCTGACCACCGAACGGATTGGCCGGGGTGGGGCCGATATAGACTTCGGGCAGGTCCGGCTGCTCGGCGCCGGGTGCGGCGACTTCCGGCAGCGGGTCGTCCTCGCGCCGCCGCCGCCGGCCACCACGTCGGCCGCGCCGGCGGGCAGCCTGCTCCCCGGTGGCCGGTTCGGCGTGCTCGGGCACGCCCTCCATCGGAAGCTCCCCTTCCAGCGCCGATTCGAGTGTGGATTCGGCTGCGGAGAGGGACGCGGCTTCGCCCGGAGCCGCGGTATCCTGCGGCGCCTCGGTGGCGTCGGTATCGGCCGGCGCGGTGGTGCCGTCTTCGCGTCGGCCGCCCCGGCGGCGGCGGCGGCGGCGGCGGCGATTCGCCTCGGTGTCCTCGCCCGCCGCGGGGGCATTCCGGCCTGGGCGAGATTCGGCGCCTGATTCGGCGTGGGACTCGGGACGGGCCTCCACGATCGCCGTCTCGTCGGCGGGTTCGTCGGCGTCGTCCTCCCCGGCGTCGAACGGTTCCGCGTCCTCGACCGGGGCTGCGACCGCCAGCGCGGCCGGATGCTCCGGCGCCACCCAGGGCTTGAGCTTCTCGATCTGGATCTGCGGCGGGATCAGCGCGTCATCGCGCCCGAACGCCACCACCAGGCCATGGCGACGCTCGATCTCCGCCAGGCGCTCGCGCTTGTGATTGAGGATATACAGCACGATCGGCAGCGCGGCCCGCACCAGGATTTCGCCGGCGCGGTGCTTCGCGCCTTCTTCCTCGATCGCGCGCAGCACGTGGATCGCGGCACTTTCCGTGGACCGCACATGGCCGCTGCCGCCGCAATGCGCGCAGGTCACCAGGGAGGTCTCGGCCAGCGACGGCCGCAGCCGCTGGCGGCTCATTTCCAGCAGACCGAAATGGCTGATATGGCCGAGCTGGATCCGCGCCCGGTCCACTTTCAGCGCGTCTTTCAGCCGCTTTTCCACCTGCGCGTTGTTACGCCGGACTTCCATGTCGATGAAATCGATCACGATCAGTCCGGCCAGATCGCGCAGCCGCAGCTGCCGAGCGACTTCCTCGGCCGCTTCCAGATTGGTGCGCAGCGCCGTCTCCTCGATGCCGCGCTCGCGCGTGGAGCGGCCGGAGTTCACGTCGATCGCAACCAGTGCCTCGGCCTGGTTGATGACCAGGTACCCGCCCGATCGCAGCTGCACGTTCGGGCTCAGCATCGCGTCGAGCTGCGCGTCCACGCCGTGGCGCGCGAACAGCGGCTGGCCGGCGGTACCAGGAGGCGCCGAGGGATCGCGCCAGAGCTGCACCTTGCGCGCCTGGGTCGGCATCAACATGCGCATGAAATCACGCGCCGCGCGCCAGGCGTCTTCGCCGTCCACCGCAATCTCGTCGATGTCGCGGGAATAGACGTCGCGGATGGCGCGCTTGATGAGGCTCGCTTCCTCATGGATCAGCGCGGGGGCGACGGATTGCAACGTGCGCTCGCGGACATCGTCCCAGAGGCGCAGCAGGTATTCGGCGTCGCGCTTGATTTCCGGCTTCGGCCGGTTGGCGCCGGCGGTGCGCACGATCAGGCCCATGCCGTCGGGCAGGTCGAGCTCGGCCATGACCTCCTTCAGGCGGCGACGATCGGCCGGGGCGGTGATCTTGCGCGAAATCCCGCCGCCGCGCGGCGAATTCGGCATCAGCACCGAATAGCGCCCGGCAAGCGAGATATAGGTGGTCAGCGCCGCGCCCTTGGTGCCGCGTTCTTCCTTTTCCACCTGCACCAGCAGGATCTGACGGCGATGGATCACCTCCTGGATTTTGTAGCTGCGGAGTGCGCGGGAACGGGTGCGGCGGACGCTCGACTCGTCGGAGGTATCGTGCTCGCCGCCGATGATCTCCGGCGGGGCTTCGTCGGCGGGAGCGTCGTCGAACACGAAGGGTTCGGGCGCGTCCTCGGCCGGGACTTCGCCGTGACGGGTTTCCTGGGCGATCGCCATGGGCTGCGCGCGGGGGGTGGGGGCCGCGTCGCCTGGGTGAGGGTCGTCCGCGCCTGCGTCCTCGAACGGGTGCGAATCGGCGCTCGGGACCGAGACCGCGGTGGCGGGTTCGGCGGCGATGGCCGCGGACTGGGCTTCCGTGGCCGGAGCGTCAGCAGATGGGGCCTCGGCAAACGGGGCCGGGGCGTCCGGCGCGGGCGGAATGGCTCCGGCGGTCGGCGCGAGGTCATAGGGCGCGAGGTCGAGGGGCGTGAGGTCGTGGGGGCTGTCCGGCGTCGGGGGGGCCGGGGAATCGTCCAATTCCGGTTTCGGCGCACGGTCGTGACGGTGACCGCCCGCTTCGCCGGCGGCAGCGCGGTCTTCCTCTTCCTGTTCGCGGCGGGCGTCCTCGGCTTCCATCGCCAGCAGGCGCTGCCGGTCGGCTACCGGAATCTGGTAGTAATCCGGGTGGATCTCATCGAATGAAAGAAACCCGTGCCGGCCGCCGCCATATTCGACGAATGCGGCCTGCAACGAGGGCTCTACCCGGACCACTTTGGCCAGGTAGATATTGCCCTTGATCTGCTTCTTGGTCGATGTCTCGACGTCGAAATCTTCGAGCCGGTTACCGTCCAGCACCACCACGCGGGTTTCTTCCGCGTGGGTGGCATCGATCAACATACGCTTGGTCATGAGGTGGAAAACTCCGGTGGCACGCCCGGGCGCGCGGCACGGCCCGATGGGGCGGCGGCGGCGGGCGGCGGATCAGCAGGGGGCGGATCAGCTTGGGTGGGGCAATGGTCCGCCGCCGAAGCGCGGATGCGCGCGGCGGACGGGCATGGCTGCGCACCGCCCGCCCGCGCGCGACCTGGGGCGCTTGGCCCGGTACGGTCGCTGCGGTGGGAATGGCACGCATGAGTTCCTCGGGGGGGTCGGGCCGGCGTTCCTTGCGGAGCGCGGCCTGGGTCAGGCTCGTTGCGGCACGGCGACGGACCCGGGCCCCTTCCCGGATCGCGGTCGCGCCCGGGGGCGCGGACCAGCATCGCCGACGGCGTGAAACGGAGGCATCGCGCCAAGGCCGTGAATAAGATGACGCATCTGCGGCCATGCCGCAAGTGCGGGCCGCGGCTGCGTCCCGGGGGAAGCGCCAACGGCGGGTCCGACCCCGCCGGCCGACGCTTCACGCGCCCGCCGCGCTTCGTCCTCGATATTCTCCGCCTATGGACGGCCGCGATGCTGCTGCCCCAACCCAGCGTGCCGCCACGCCCGCCCAAAGCCTTCCCCTCCAAGGAACTCCCGCGTGGCATGTTTCGTGCTGACAACCCGACGGAAGCGCGGCAAATTCAGCCCCGCAACGCGGGAGCCTCGCATGAGCCGGTATGACCTTGTTATCCGCGGCGGCACGGTGGTCACGCCAACCGACGAGTTCCGCGCCGATCTCGGCATCCGCGATGGCCGCATCGTCACCATCGGCGAGGCTGCCGACGGCGTCGCCCAAATCGACGCCGACGGGCTGCTGGTCATGGCCGGCGGCGTCGACAGCCACTGCCATATCGAACAGCTTCAGCCCGACGGCAGCGTCGATGAGGAAAGCTTCGTCACCGGCTCCACTGCCGCCCTGGCCGGCGGCACCACCTCGGTGATCTGTTTCGCCGCGCAATTCCGCGGCCAGGGCCTGGCCGGCACGTTGGCGGAATATCATCGCCGCGCCGCCGCCGCGATGGTGGATTACAGTTTCCACCAGATCATCACCGACCCGACCGACCCGGTGGTGCAGGCGGACATCCCGCGCGTGGTCGCCGCCGGCGTCCGCAGCCTGAAAGTCTTTCTGACCTATGACGCGCTGCGCATCGATGATGCCGCGCTGCTGCGGGTGCTGGCCGCGGCTCGCCGCGCCGGCGCGCTGGTGACCGTGCATTGCGAGAACGACGCTGCGATCGGCTGGCGCACCGAGGCGCTGCTGGCCGCCGGCCATACCGCGCCCCGTTTCCACGCCGTGTCCCGCCCGCCGGTGGTGGAGCGCGAGGCCACCTACCGCGCCATGGCCCTGGCCGAGCTGGTGGACCAGCCGATCCAGATCTTCCACGTCTCCTGCGCCGAGGTGGCCGAGGAAGTGGCGCGTGCCCAGGCGCGCGGCCTGAAAGTCTGGGCCGAGACGTGCCCGCAATATCTGACCCTGACCGCGGCCGATATGGATCGCCCGGGCTTCGAGGGCGCCAAATACATCTGCAGCCCGCCACCGCGTGGCCCGGACGCCGCCGCGGGGCTGTGGGCGCATATCCGGCGCGGCACGATCGACGTGATCTCGTCCGATCATTCCGGGCATAATTACGAAGGCCCGCGCGGCAAGCGCGCCCATGGGGCGGACGCACCGTTCCGCGACGTCCCGAACGGGGTGCCGGGGATCGCCTCACGCCTGCCCCTGCTGTTTTCGGAAGGGGTGGCGACGGGGCGGATCTCGGCCAGCGAGTTCACCCGGCTGACCGCATTCAATCCGGCGCGTCTGTTCGGCCTGGCGGGCAAGGGACGCATCGCGCCCGGAGCGGACGCGGATCTGGTGTTGTGGGACCCAACGAAGCGGGTGCGGATCACCAACGCGCTGCTGCAACACCGCATTGATTACACGCCCTATGAGGGACGGGAGGTGACCGGATGGCCCGTGATGACCATCCGCCGCGGCGAGGTGGCGATGCGCGACGGTGTGGTCACCGCGGCCCCGGGGAGCGGGCGATTCCTGGCGCGCGGCCCCTATGAGCTGATCCGCCCGACGGGCCGGCTGGCCGATGGGTTCGATGCGAGCGCGGCCCTGCGGCCCATCCCGTAATCCCGGGCGATCGTGCGAACGCCGTGCCGGGTCAGGCCGCCCGAGACGGATCGGTTCGTGGACGCCGCCGCCGCGCCCACCCGATCAGAAGCACGCCGGTCGCCAGTAGCCACAGCGCGGGCGGTTCCGGCACCGGGGCGGTGGAGGACAATACGGTGCCGAACGGGGTGTTCGGATCGAAATAGGCCACCGCGTGATTCGAGGATTCGAACCCGGTGCCGCCGTTATCGGACAGGCTGACGGAGCTGAAATACCCGGTCAGATCGAAGAAACTTACATAGGCGAACTGCTCGCCCGCATCCTGGCCGCTGAACGCGGCGGTCGGATTGCCGCAATAGCCGCTGGTCGGACAGGCGCCGAGCGCCTTGATCAACTGGGTCGGGGTGAAATCGAGCACCAACTGCCCGCTCGTGCCGTAGATCTGGAGGTTGTTATGGGCGTCGAGCGCGCTGATCCAGATGCCGAAATAATTCGCCCCGGGCACGCCGTTGGCGGTGAACGTGACCGAGTAGCTGTTCTGTGCCGCCGTGTGGTCGTTGGCTTGCGGCGCGGTCGGCCCAAACAGCTCGGGATAGGGATCGGTGCCGTTCTGGCCGCCATACTGGTTGGCAGGCGTCTTCACCCAATCGGTGCCGGTCGTGGTGTTGGTACCGGCGCTGTAGATCCCGGTGATGGACGTGGCGGGCGTGAAATTATGCGTGCCGTCGGTGAACGTGGATTGGTAGTTGTTGGCGCCGTTCCAACCGGTCCAGTTCTCGCTACCATAATAGCAGGCGGTCATGCCGGCGCGGGTGCAGACCGAGCCGGAGAAGTCGGGTCGGGTCAGCCCGGCGCCAAGATAGGTGGTCACGACCGTATCGGCGCGGGCAGCCGGGGGGCGGCCGCATAGCAGGGCCAGGGCGAGCGCGGCGCCGGCCAGCGCGGCGCGCCGGAGCGAGTAATCCATGGGCGGGAAGTCTCTACGCTGCGGTGCGCCGGAGGGACGCAACCCGCCCTTCCGTAGCGTGCGCGCACTTGCGAAACGCCTACAGGACTGCCCGTGCTGCGCTACGCCGAGTCATACCAGCCGGGCTTCCGTCATCAAGGGTGGCTCAAGCGCGACCGGCCGGCGCGCCACGCCAGCCACCCCGAGAAGGGGCGGAAGGCACGCAGGTGCACCGGTTGGTATCAGACCTGGCGTTCCGCGATCAGCTGCTTGATGGACCCGATCGCCTTAGCCGGGTTCAGGCCCTTGGGGCAGCTATCGGTGCAGTTCATGATGGTGTGGCAGCGATACAGCTTGAACGGGTCTTCCAGCGCATCCAGCCGCTTGCCGGTCGCCTCATCGCGCGAATCCGCGATCCAGCGATACGCCTGC
>DAHWDR010000229.1:0-9731 GCA_027330745.1 Acetobacteraceae bacterium
CAGCCGGTCGCGATCTGCCGTCTCAAGCGCGTCGCCGCCGACTACAAGGGCGACATCGCGGACCGGATGCCCACCGCGCCCGCCACGTCCAACGGCAAGCGCGTGGCCCTGGTCGGTGCCGGTCCGGCCTCGCTCACCGTCGCCCGCGACCTGGCGGTGCTGGGCTATCACTGTGTGGTATTCGACGCCGATGCCCGCGCCGGTGGCATGATCCGCAGCCAGATCCCTCGCTTCCGCCTGCCCGAATCCGTCATCGACGAGGAAGTGGGCTATATCGCCGAGCTCGGGATCGAACTTCGTACCGGCCAACGGATCGACAGCCTGAAGGCGCTGCTGGGTCAGGGATTCGACGCCGTGTTCATCGGCTCCGGCGCCCCGCGCGGGCGCGACCTGACCATCCCCGGCCGGCAGGAAGCGGCGGCGAATATCCATATCGGCATTGACTGGCTGTCTTCCGTGTCCTTCGGCCATATCAGCAAGATCGGCCGCCGCGTCATCGTGCTGGGCGGCGGCAACACGGCGATGGATTGCTGCCGCACCGCCCGCCGCCTGGGGGGTGAGGACGTGAAGGTGATCGTCCGCTCCGGCTTCGAGGAGATGAAGGCCTCGCCGTGGGAAAAAGATGACGCCATGCATGAGGACATCCCGATCCTCAACATGCTGGTGCCCAAGGCGTTCACCCATCAGGCCGGCCGCCTGACCGGGGTGATGTTCGAAAAGGTGAAGGCGGAACACGGCCCCGATGGCCGCCGCCGGCTGGTGCCCACCGGTGAGCCGGATCAGCACATCGCGGCTGACGACGTGCTGGTCGCGGTGGGACAGGAGAACGCGTTCCCCTGGATCGAACGCGATGCCGGGGTGGAGTTCGACCGCTGGGGGATGCCGGTGGTGGATCAGACCACCATGGGGTCCTCGCATCCCGGCGTGTTTTTCGGCGGAGACGCGGCCTTCGGCCCCAAGAACATCATCTGGGCGGTGGCGCACGGGCATCAGGCGGCAATCTCGATCGACCTGTCCTGCCAAGGCCAGGACGTGGCCGCGCGCCCCGCGCCGGGCGTCAGCCTGATGTCGCAGAAGATGGGCATCCACGAATGGAGCTACGACAACGATATCACGCTGGATCAGCGTGTTGCGGTGCCGCATCGTGACAAGGCCGCAGCGCTGGCGGATATCGCCGCCGAGGTGGAGCTCGGCTACGATGACCTGCTCGCCTTCAAGGAGGCGGAACGCTGCCTGAACTGCGACGTGCAGACGGTGTTCACCGACAAACTGTGCATCGAATGCGATGCCTGCGTGGATATCTGTCCCGTCGACTGCATCAATTTCACCGCCAATGACGAGGAAGCGGCGCTGCGCGCCAAGCTGGCCGCGCCGGCGCTGAACCCGGACCAGGATCTGTATGTGTCGGGGCTGTTGAAGACGTCGCGGGTGATGGTGAAGGATGAGGATCTCTGTCTACATTGCGGCATGTGCGCTGAGCGTTGCCCGACGGGAGCTTGGGATATGCAACGGTTTCTGTATGATATGGCCCAGGCGGGGATGACCCAGGCGGGGGGGCACGCATGTCACAGGCTCTGATCGACGCCGCTTCCGATCCCGTGCGCGGGATCGAGCGGGTGAATGATTTCGTCGTCAAATTCGCCAATGTGAACGGGTCCGGTTCGGCCAGCGCCAACACGCTGTTCGGCAAGGCGATCCTGCGCATGGGCGTGCCGGTGGCACCGCGCAACATCTTCCCCTCCAACATCCAGGGACTGCCGACCTGGTATGAGGTGCGGGTGACCGAGGCCGGGCATCTTGGCGCGCGCGGCGGCGTCGATCTGATGGTGGCGATGAACCCGCAGACCTGGGACCAGGACGTGAAGTCCATCGAGCCGGGCGGGTATTTGTTCTACGATTCCACCAAGCCATTGCCGGAATCGAAATTCCGCCCCGATATCGTGCGTCTGGGCATGCCGCTGACTGAGCTGACCAATCGCGCCTATACCGATTCGCGGCAGCGCCAGTTATTCAAGAACATTGTGTATGTCGGCGCGCTGTCGGCGCTGCTGGACATCGATCCGGCCGCGATCGAGGCATTGTTCTCCGAACAGTTCCGCGGCAAGGACGCGCTGATTGCCCCCAACGTGGCGGCGCTGCACATGGGGCGTGACTACGCGCTGGAACATCTGACCTGCCCGATCGGGCTGCGCGTGCGCCGGGCGGACGCGGTGGGCGCGCGTATTTCCATCGAAGGCAACGCCGCCGCCGCGCTGGGCGCGGTGTATGGCGGGGCCACCGTCGCGGCCTGGTATCCGATCACGCCGTCTTCGTCGCTCGCCGAGGCGTTCGGGCGCTACTGCCATCGCTTCCGCATCGACAAGGAAACCGGCAAGCACCGGTTCGCGATCGTGCAGGCCGAGGACGAGCTCGCCTCGATCGGCATGGTGATCGGCGCGGCGTGGAACGGGGCGCGGGCCTTTACCGCCACCTCCGGTCCGGGCATCTCATTGATGCAGGAGTTTTTCGGGCTGGCTTATTTCGCCGAGATCCCGGCGGTGGTGTTCGATGTGCAGCGCGCCGGGCCGTCCACGGGAATGCCGACGCGCACGCAGCAATGCGATGTGCTGGCCTGCGCCTATGCCTCGCATGGCGATACCAAGCACGTCCTGCTGTTCCCGGAAGACCCGCATGAATGCTTCACCATGGGCGCGCAGGCATTCGATCTGGCGGATCGGTTGCAGACGCCGGTGTTTGTCATGTTGGACCTCGATATCGGCATGAACGAACGGCTCTGCGCGCCATTCGCCTGGGATGACCAGCGGCCGATGGACCGCGGCAAGGTGATGACCGCCGAGGATCTGTCCGCCGGCAAGGATTTCGGCCGCTACCTGGACGTGGACGGGGACGGCATCACCTATCGCACCTACCCCGGCACGCACCCGACGCGCGGGGCCTTCTTCACCCGCGGCACTTCCAAGGACCGCTACGCGCGCTACACCGAAGAAGGCCCGGCGTATCAGGACAACATGGAACGGCTGCTGAAGAAGCACGCCACCGCCCGCAGCCTGGTGCCCGCGCCGATCGCGCATCCCGCCGCGCAGCCAACCCGGCTGGGCGTAATCTATTACGGCTCTACCAGCCCGGCGATGACCGAGGCCGACGCCTTGCTGGTCACGCAGGATGTGCCGGTCGATCTGCTGCGGGTCCGCGGCTTCCCATTCCACGACGACGTCGCGGCGTTCATCGACGCCCATGACAAGGTGTTCGTGGTCGAACAAAACCGGGACGCGCAGCTGCGTACCCTGTTGGTGAACGAGCTCGACGCCGATCCGAAGAAACTGATCCGCATCCTGCACTACGACGGCTCGCCGATCACCGCGCGCTTCATCGCCGGGGCGATCGCGGCGGCAGCGAAAGGGGACACGCCATGACCTATCTGCCGAAGCCGAAACTCTCCCATCCGGCGCTGGGCAAGAATGCGCTGGGGTTTACCCGGCGCGATTACGAAGGCGCGATTTCTACCCTGTGCGCCGGCTGCGGACATGATTCGATCAGCGCCGCGATCGTGCGGGCGTGTTTCGAGCTCGACCTGCCGCCGCACCGGATCGCGAAACTGTCCGGGATCGGCTGCTCCTCGAAGACGCCCACGTATTTCCTGGGAGCCTCGCACGGGTTCAATTCGGTACATGGGCGGATGCCGTCGGTGCTGACCGGCGCCAATCTGGCCAATCGCGACCTGATCTATCTGGGCGTGTCCGGCGACGGCGATTCGGCCTCCATCGGCATCGGCCAGTTCGCCCACGCCATGCGGCGCGGCATCAACATGGTCTATATCGTCGAGAACAATGGCGTCTATGGGCTGACCAAGGGGCAGTTCTCGGCCACCTCCGACAAGGGGGCGAAGTCGAAGCGCGGCGTGGTGAACGCCGACGAGGCGATCGACATGGTGGGCATGGCGCTGCAACTCGGCGCCACGTTCGTGGCGCGCAGCTTCTCGGGCGACAAGGCGCAGCTGGTGCCGCTGATCGAGGCGGCGATCCTGCACCCGGGCGCCGCCTTCATCGACTGCATCTCCCCTTGCGTCGCGTTCAACAACCACGAAGGCTCCACCAAAAGCTACGATTTCGTACGCGAGCATAACGAGGCGGTGAACTACCTGGACCTGATCGAGGGTCGCGCGCCGATCGCGGTGAATTACGCGCCGGGCACGGTGGAGACCGTGCAGCAGCATGACGGCACCTGGCTGCGCCTGCGCAAACTGGCCGACGATTACGACGTGCATGACCGTGTGGCGGCGATGGACTACATGCACCGGCGCCATGCCGAGGGCGAGATCGTCACCGGCCTGCTGTATGTGGACCCCGATCCGCGCGATCTGCACGAGCATCTGAACACGGTGGACACGCCGTTCAACGCGCTGGATGAGGCGGCCTTGATCCCCGGCGCCGCCGCCCTGGACAAGATCAACGCCGGGCTGCGCTGACCGGGAACAGGAGGCTGCCATGAGTTTCGTCCCCCACGGCGTCATTCCGGCCACGCTCCTTGCCTTCCACGACGATTTCTCGATCGACGAAGCCGAGACAAGCCGTCACCTGCGCCATGTCGCTGCCACTGACGGCATCTCCGCGATCACCGTCAACGGCCACGCCTCCGAGGTCCACGCCTGCACCGAGGCCGAACAGCAGCGCGTCCTGGCGCTGACCTTGGCGGAAATCGGCGACCGACTGCCGATCATCTCCGGCGTCTGGGCGGACGGCAGCGCCAACGCTGCCCGTATCGCGCGCACGGCCGCGGCCGAAGGTGCTTCGGCCTTGCTGGTATTCCCCTCGCAGGTATTCGCCATGGGTGGACAGGCGCGGCCGGAGATGGCGCGCGCGCATTTCAGCGAAATCGCGAGCGCGACTGACCTTCCGCTGATCGTGTTCGCATATCCGGAACGATCCACCCTGTCCTATCCGCTGGACACCCTGCTGCGGCTGGCGGAAGCGATCCCGTCGATCCGCGCGATCAAGGATTGGTGCAACGATCCCGCGCTGCACGAACGCCAGATCCGCGCGCTGCAATCCCTGCCGCGCCCGGTCAACGTCCTGACCACCCACAGCGCCTGGCTGATGGCGTCCCTGACCATGGGCTGCAACGGGCTGCTGTCCGGTTCCGGCAGCGTGATCCCGGAACTGCATGTGGCGCTGTGGCGCGCGATCCAGGCCGGCGATCTGGCGCAGGCGCGTGCCGTCAACGAGCGCATCCATCCGCTGGCCGAGGCATTCTACGCCGCCCCCGCGCTTGATATGCATAACCGGATGAAGGAATGTCTGGTCCTGCTGGGCCGGCTTTCCCACGCCGTGGTGCGCCCGCCGCTGCTGCGCATCGGCGCCGCCGAGCGCGCGCGGTTGCGTGCCGCATTGACCGAAGCGGGGTTGGCGGCCGACCGGCTTTCCCGCGCCGCCTAAACCCGGTTCATCGCAGCGAGGCCATCATGCCGATCACCACCGGCTACGTCTTCATCGTCAGCATGGACGTCGCCCCCGAAAAGGAAGCCCTGTTCAACGAAGTCTATGACCAGGAGCACGTTCCGCTGCTAAGCAAGGTCCCGGGCGTGCGGGGCGTCACCCGTCTCTGCACCCGTCCGGCCAGCTTCACCCTGGCCGGGCAACAAAAACCTCTGACCGGGGACGGCGCGCCGCGCTACGTCGCGATCTACGAGATTGACCACCCGGACGTGCTGAACAGCGCCGCCTGGGCCGCGGCCGGGGAGCAGGGCCGCTGGCCGGCCGAGGTCAGGCCGTTCACCAGCAACCGCCATCACATCGTGCGCGCGGTGCTCGGCGCAGACTGAACCGGAGCGCTGCCCCTTTGTTTTCAGTGGCCTTCTGATCCCTGACATTCGCGGCGAAGGGCAGCGAATGTCATGGGCAGGGCACTAAATCGCCACGCCCAACGCGGTCGCCATCTCGGCCAAGCGCCGGTCGCGCGTCCACAGGCGTGCATCCGCGGTGAGGCAGGTCGCAGCCAGCAGATGCGCGTCCACGTAGCCGATCCCGCGCCCGGCCAGGCCGTGGCGGTCGATGAAGCCCAAAACTTCGGCGTCGGTCGCCACCGCCGCGCGCGGCAGATCGGCCAGCAGCGCCAGGATTAGCGTCCGCTGGCGCAGCGTGCCCAGCGCCAATTCGCCGATCACGAACGGGTGGATCAGGATCGCGGCCCGCTGCAATGCCTGGATCAGGTCCGGATCGCCGGCGCGCAGGTGATCAACCCAGATCGCAGTATCGACCAGAATCACGCGGCCGGATCGCGGCGGCGCGGTGACGCGACCAGATCGGGTTCGGTCCCGCCTAGCCGCGCCAGGCGGCGTGCGCTTTCGCGTTCGATCAGCGCGGCGAGAGCCTCGCGGACCAGGGCGGATTTTTCCTGGAGGCCGGTGAACGCCTGGGCCTTGGCGACGGCGGCGTCATCGAGGGCGAGGGTGGTGCGCACGGTGAGACTCCGATTTGAGGCACGGATTTAGTCATCATTCGATGACAAAACAAGGGTCATTCGCCCGGCCCGTGCCTCCGCCAGCAGGCTCAGTTCCTCGAACAGGATCGACGCGCCGTTGAAGGCGGTCAGGGTCCCCAGATCGAAAGGCGGGGCGACCTCCACCAGGTCGGCGCCAACGAAATCCACCCCGCGCAGGGCGCGCAGCAGGCGCAGCGCCTCACGCATGGTGATGCCGCCGGCTTCCGGGGTGCCGGTGCCGGGCGCCTCGGCAGGGTCCAGGCTGTCGATGTCGAACGAGAGATAGGTGGCGCCGCTGCCCACCACGCGCCGGGCTTCCGCCGCCGCTTCGCGCCAGCCCATGTCGGCGAAGGCGTCGATGTCGATTACGCGCATCCCGCTGTTGGTGCTGAACGCCCACATCGCGGGGTCGTTGGTGGTGCCGCGGATGCCGATCTGGATCACGCGGCGGGGGTCCAGCAGGCCTTCCTCCACCGCGCGGCGGAACGGGGCGCCGTGATGGAAGCGCGAGCCCATGTAGTCATCGCCGGTGTCGCAATGTGCGTCGATATGGACCATGCCGACGGGACGCGCGGCGCCCACCGCGCGCAGGATCGGCAGGCTGATCGAATGATCCCCGCCCACCGATAGCGGCGTGATTCCGGCCGCGACCACGGCGCGGTAGAAGCCCGCGATCTCGTCCAGCGCGTCTTCCAGCGCATACGGGCGTTCGATCCAGCAATCGCCCAGGTCGCGCACCCGCGCCGCGGCAAACGGGGCGATGCCGGTGGCGCCGAAACGCCGCAGCAGCGCGGATTGCTCGCGCACCGCCCGCGGGCCGTGGCGGGCTCCGGAGCGATGCGTCACGCCGCCGTCGAACGGCACCCCGATCACGCCGATATCCACGCCCGCCAGGCTGTCGGCGATGGGGGCGCGGAAGAAGCTGGCGATTCCGGCATGGCGCGGCAGGGCCTGCGGGTCGGCGAGTTCGGGGTAGCGAACCGGCGGCTTGATCATGCGCGGGACCTCCGTCCCACGCTCTACCACGAACCCAACCGGTCAGTGCACCAGCAGCGGGATCATGTCGTGCTGGACGATCGCGGCCAGCGCGGTCGGCTGGTCCCCCATGATCGCCATCTGCGTGCCGTCGGCGGCGCAGATGGCGAAGCCCGGGGCGCCATCGACGGTGATCGGCCGGACATAGGCGATCTGCGAAAGGCCAAGCCGGGCCAGCTGCGGCTGGCTCAGATGGTGGATATCGACGTATCCGCCTTGCGCCTGGGTCGGGGTCTGGTCGGTGGTGTCGTCAGTCATCTGCGTCGCTCCTGTTCCGGCCCGCGCGGCGGCGCCGGGGTTGGCCGGACCATCAGTCCCGGCTGAGGGTGGATTCGATCAGTTCCGCCGCGCCTCTGGCGCCCGGCAGCTTTGAGGTTGCGCCGTTGGTCGCGGGCTTGGTGATCGGGATGGTCTTCACCTTCGCTTCCGGCAGCGGGCGTGAGAGGTCGATATGCAGCAACCCGTTATCCAGCCAGGCACCGCTGACATCGATCCCCTCGGCCAGCACGAAGGCGCGCTGGAACTGGCGCGCGGCAATGCCGCGATGGAGGAAAATGCGCTCGGCGCTGTCGTCGGTCTGACGGCCGCGGATCACCAGCTGGTTGTCCTCCTGGGTGATCTGCAGATCGCTCATGGTGAAACCGGCGACGGCGAGAGTGATACGCAGCCCGTTCGGGCCGATCTGCTCGATGTTGTACGGCGGATAACCGTCGGTCGTGGATTTCGAGGCGCGTTCCAGGATCTGCTCCAGATGGTCGAAGCCGAGGAACAGGGGTGAGGTGAAAACCCTGGTGGTCATGACACGGCTCCCTCGATCAGAGCGAAGCGGGGCGGGACCCGTCGAGCGGCATCCCGGATCGCCGATAATTTGGCGCGTCGGTACGGATTTGCAAGGGCCGCTACCCCGCCTCCGGCATCAGCGCGGCCAGCAGCGCGGCCATGTCGGGCGGCGGCGGCGTTTCGAAACGCAACGCCGCCCCGGTGATCGGATGGGCGAACCCCAGGCTGGCGGCGTGCAGCGCCTGGCGCGGGAAGTCCAGCAACCGGCCGCGCACCGACTCGGGCAGCCCCCGGGCGGCGACGGGGACGCGGCGCAGATAGACCGGATCGCCGATCAGCGGATGGCCGCGCGCGGCCAGATGGACCCGGATCTGATGCGTCCGCCCGGTTGCCAGCCGGCATTCCAACAGGCTCACGGCGGCGGCGACCACGCGCAGGGTGCGGTAGCGGGTCAGCGCCTCGCGCCCGCCGCCATGAAGGCGGATGGCCATGCGCTTGCGGTCGCGCGGATCGCGCCCGATTGCGCCCGTGATCTCCCCGGCCGCCGGCGTGGGGACGCCCCAGGCCAATGCCAGATAGGTGCGTTCGGCGGTGCGCGACGCGAAGGCCGCGACCAGGCCGGCCATGGCGCGCTCGGTCTTGGCCGCGACCATCACGCCGGAAGTGTCCTTGTCCAGCCGATGCACGATCCCCGGGCGCTGCTCGCCGCCCACGGCGAGGGCCGCGCCGCAATGGGCGATCAGGGCGTTGACGAGGGTGCCGTCCGGGTTGCCGGGGGCCGGATGGACCACCAGGCCGGCCGGTTTGTCGATCACGATCAGGTCGCGGTCTTCGAACAGGATGCTCAGCGGAATCGCCTGACCCTGCGGGCGCGCCGGGCGCGGGGCGGGTGGGGCGAGGGTATAGGTGGCGCCGGGGCGGGGCTTCGCGGCCGGATCGGTGATGGGGGCGCCGTCGCAGGTCGCGGCGCCGGCGGCCAACAGCGCCTGAATGCGGGCCCGCGACAGGGCCGGAAAGCGGTCGGCCAGAAACCGGTCGAGCCGCAGCGCCGCGTCCGCGGGCCGGGCTTCGGCGCGCAGGATTGCGGGGGCGGCGGGCGGCTTGTCCGACATGACGGATGCGGATACCCCGGCGCGGAGTTGGATGCGAGGGCGGCACATGCGGACGCTGACGGCGGCGACGATCGGAATGGGGGTGCTGATCCTGCTCGGCACGACGGTGCTGATCGTGACGATCGTGCGGCGGGCGAGCGTGCCGGCCGCGCCCGGGCCAGCGTTCACGCAGCTTTTGGACGCGGCACCTGGCAGCGCCATCGTCGGTGTGGCCGGTGCCGGGGGGCGGATCGCGGTGGCGCTGCATGGCGGCGGGCCGGACCGGGTGGTGCTGATCGATCCGCGCGATGGGCGCGTGGCGGGCCAGGTGGTGCTGGGGCGGTAGCG
>DAHWDR010000258.1:0-9296 GCA_027330745.1 Acetobacteraceae bacterium
CTGCACGCCGCGCTGGACCGCGCGCGGGAGACGGCGCGCGGCGATCGCAAGATCGGCACGACCGGACGCGGCATCGGCCCGGCCTACGAGGACAAGGTGGCGCGCCGCGCCATCCGCCTCGCCGATCTGGCCGAACCCGAAACGGTGGCGGCGAAGCTGGACGAACTGCTGCTGCACCACAACACCTTGCTGGCCGGCCTCGGCGCGCCGGTGTTCGAAAAGCAGGGCCTGTTCGACGCGCTGATGGCGCTGGCCCCGCGCGTACTGCCCTTCGCCGAACCGGTGTGGGAGCGGTTGGACGAAGCCCGCCGCGCCGGCACGCGTATTTTGTTCGAGGGCGCGCAAGCGGTGATGCTGGATGTGGATCACGGCACCTATCCGTTCGTCACCAGCTCCAACACCGTCGCCGCCACGGCGGCGGCGGGGTCGGGCGTGGGGCCGGGGGCGGTCGGCTTCGTGCTGGGGATCGCCAAGGCGTACGCGACGCGAGTGGGCTCCGGCCCGTTCCCGACCGAACTCACCGACGCCACCGGCGCGCTGCTGGGCGAACGCGGGGCGGAGTTCGGCGTGGTGACGGGGCGGCCTCGGCGCTGCGGCTGGTTCGACGCGGCGCTGGTGCGTCAGGCGGTGAAGGTGGGGGGAATCCAGGGGCTGGCATTGACCAAGCTGGATGTGCTGGATGGGCTGCCGGAGCTTCGGATCGGCGTCGGGTACCGGATCGGCGGGGAGCTGTTCCGCCGGCTGCCGGCAGCGCCTGGGGCGCAGGCGGCGGCGGTGGCGGAGTACGAGGTGATGGAAGGCTGGTCGGGATCGACGCGCGGCGCGCGGTCCTGGGCGGATCTGCCCGCGCAAGCGGTGAAATACGTGCGCCGGATCGAGGAACTGACCGAGGCGCCGGTGACGCTTCTATCCACCTCGCCCGAGCGGGACGACACGATCCTGGTGCGGGACCCGTTCGAGGGCTAGGGGTGCGCGAGCACCTTGCCCACGGGCGGGAAGTCGGGTAAGACCTTGTCATTGGGGCAGGTTACACCGCGCCCCGTCTCTGGTTCGGGGACGGTGGCCGGCTTCGGCGTTGGTTCATACCGGGCGGCCCCTCCATGCGCTCCTTGCTGTTCGTGCTCGAAATGCTCTGCCTGTTGCCGGTCGCGCTGACGCGGCCGTTCGTGGGCGTGCTGCTGTGGGACTGGATCGCGTTCATGAACCCTCACCGACTGGTGTGGGGCTTCGGCGCGAACTGGCCCTGGGCGTGGGGCTGCTTCATCGTCACCATCGCCGGCTGGGCGCTGAGCAAGGACGCGAAGCGGGTGCCGATGAACCCGACCACCATCTTGATGATCATATTCGTACTCGGCGCCACTGCGACGATGCCGTTCGCGATCTCGCCCTGGCCGGCGGAATACGAAGGCTGGATGCGGGTGCTGAAGATGTTCACCTTCTTCATCATCACCGCTGCCCTGCTGACCGACAAGCGCCGGATCGACGGGCTGATCTGGATCATCGCGATCTCAATGGGGTTCTGGATTCTATATCAGGGCGGCGCGACGGTGCTGACGCTGGGACACCACACCGCATACGGCCCGCCGGATTCGATGATCGGCGACAACAACATCTTCGCCGCGGCGCTGCTGGTGGTACTGCCGCTGTTGAACTATCTGCGGTTGCAGGCGCAGCACAAAGTGGTACGCCTCAGTCTGGCGTTCGTGATGGCGATCTCGTTCCTGACCACGCTGGCCAGCTATTCCCGCGGGGCGTTTCTGGGCATCATCGCGGTGGGGGCGATGATGTGGTGGCGGAGCCGGTCCAAAATGCTGGGGCTGGCGGTGATCGCGGTGGCCGTGGTGGCGGCCCTGATGTTCATGCCCGAATCCTATTTTGCGCGCATGCATACGATCGATCATTATCAAGCCGACGGTTCCGCCGAAAGCCGGCTGTATATCTGGCGCGTTGCGTGGCTGCTGGCGCTGCATCACCCGCTGACCGGGGCGGGGTTTCATGCCACGGTCTACCAGGCGGTGATCGACACGATTGTGCCGGGCGGGCGGCATCTGGCGATCCACTCGGTCTGGTTCCAGGTGATGGGGCAGCTCGGGTTCCCGTTGTTCTTCGTCTGGGTCGGCATCACTCTGGTGGGGTGGCACAACGCGCGGCAACTTGAACGCATGTGCCGCGGCAAGGCGCAGCTGCGCTGGGGTGAGGATCTGGGCCGCGTGATGCAAAGCTCGATCGTTGCCTATGCGGTGACGGGCACTTTCCTGCCGATCGCCTATTGGGACATTTATTTCACCACCCTGGTCGCGTTGCAGGCGGCAGTCTTGCTGGTGCGCGCGGAGTTGCGCCAGACCGCGGCCCAGGTCAGCGGCGCGCCGCCCTGGCGCAGCGGCGGCCTTCAGGTCGCGGCACGCGACGTGCTGGTCCGACCTGCCCGGACCGGGCGAGCGCTGGCGCGGCGGTCGGTGCCGGCCGCATGAGCGGGATACTCTATCTTCTGGCGCTGCTCGTGGTGCCCTGGCTGGTTGCCTGGATGGTCATCGAGCCGTCGCGATCGAGCAAGATCTGGTGGCCATTCGACATGAAGGGGGAGGCGCAGGCGCCACGCCCTGGCCGCTGGGCGGCTCGCGGGCAACCCGATGCCTGGCGGAACCGGGCGGGGCGCGCCGCCCCGCCGCCCCCGCCCGGCCGTTCGCGTCGCTAACTCGGCGCTAATGCAAGCTCGCCCAGCCGACATGGCGCATCCGGGGTGGCGTCAGCGGTCCGGCCGCGGCCACGCGCACGGAGTGGACCTGGCCGTCCAGTTCGCGCCGCCAGAATGCCAGGAACCGCCGCAGTGCCGGATACTCAGGCACCTGATCCAGCTGCTGCCAGACAAAGCTTTGCAGCAGCCCCGGATGATCCGGCATCCGGTACAGAATCTCGGCGGTGGTCAGGCGGTAGTCCCGCAACTGCAACGCGAAGCTCATGAAGCCTCTCCCTTGCGTCTCCGAAAATCCCCCACCCCGCGATCATGCCACGCGATGTCGGGCCAGAGGCAACAGAAAAATTATATAGATCAGTATTTTAGCACTCAGCTTCCGCGAGTGCTGCCACGCCCTTGACTCCAGCCGTGCCGGCGCCTAGATGCGCTGGCACTCTCCGAGCGGGAGTGCCAGCAACGCCGTGGAGGAAGCTCCGGACCATCCAGGTCCAGACGCCGCCGGGTGGCGCTGGCGTTCAAAACCCCAGAAGATCTCTCAGGAGCGATCCGAATGAAGTTCCGTCCCCTGCATGACCGGGTCGTGGTCCGGCGCATCGAAGCCGAAGAAAAGACCGCGGGCGGGATCATCATCCCCGACACCGCCAAGGAAAAGCCGCAGGAAGGCGAAGTGATCGCCGCCGGCCCGGGCGCGCGCAACGAGCAGGGCCAGCTGGTCGCGCTCGAAGTGAAGGCCGGTGACCGCATCCTGTTCGGCAAATGGTCGGGCACCGAGGTCAAGATCGACGGCGAAGAGCTGCTGATCATGAAAGAGTCCGACATCATGGGCATCGTTGAAGTCACCGTCGCCAAGAAGAAGGCGGCCTGATCCGCACGACGCCTGGCCTGCAATCGACAACTCAAGGGACTGAAATCACATGGCTGCCAAGGACGTGAAGTTCGGCGGCGACGCCCGCCAGCGGATGCTGCGCGGCGTCGATATCCTCGCTGACGCGGTGAAGGTGACGCTGGGGCCGAAGGGCCGCAACGTGGTGCTCGACAAAAGCTTCGGCGCCCCGCGCATCACCAAGGACGGCGTGACCGTCGCCAAGGAAATCGAACTGTCCGACAAGTTCGAGAACATGGGCGCGCAGATGCTGCGCGAGGTCGCCAGCAAGACCAACGACCTGGCCGGTGACGGCACCACCACCGCGACCGTGCTCGCCCAGGCGATCGTGCGCGAGGGTGCGAAGGCGGTGGCCGCCGGCATGAACCCGATGGACCTCAAGCGCGGCATCGACAAGGCGGTGATTGCCGTCGTCGAGGAGCTGAAGAAGCACTCGCGCAAGATCACCACCCCGGCCGAGACCGCGCAGGTCGGCTCGCTCGCCGCCAACGGCGATCACGAGATCGGCAAGATGATCTCCGAGGCGATGCAGAAGGTCGGCAACGAGGGCGTGATCACGGTCGAGGAAGCCAAGGGCATCCAGACCGAGCTCGACGTGGTCGAGGGCATGCAGTTCGATCGCGGCTACGTGTCCCCGTATTTCATCACCAACGCCGAGAAGATGGTGGCCGATCTCGATCAGCCGTACATCCTCATCTTCGAGAAGAAGCTGTCCGGCCTGCAGCCGATGCTGCCGCTGCTGGAAGCCATCGTGCAGTCCGGCCGGCCGCTGCTGATCGTTGCGGAAGACGTGGAAGGCGAGGCGCTGGCCACCCTGGTGGTCAACAAGCTGCGCGGCGGTCTGAAGGTCGCGGCGGTGAAGGCCCCGGGCTTCGGCGATCGTCGCAAGGCGATGCTGGAAGACATCGCGATCCTGACCGGCGGTCAGGTCATCAGCGAGGATCTCGGCATCAAGCTCGAGACCGTCACGCTGGCGATGCTCGGCAAGGCGAAGAAGGTGCTGATCGAGAAAGAGAACACCACGATCATCGAAGGCGCCGGCAAGAAAGACGACATCAAGGGCCGCTGCAACCAGATTCGCGCGCAGGTCGAGGATACCACCTCGAACTACGACCGCGAGAAGTTGCAGGAGCGGTTGGCGAAGCTGGCCGGCGGCGTCGCGGTGATCCGCGTCGGCGGCGGTTCCGAGGTCGAGGTGAAGGAGCGCAAGGATCGCGTCGATGACGCGCTGCATGCGACCCGCGCCGCGGTCGAGGAAGGCATCGTCCCGGGCGGCGGCGTCGCCCTGGCGCGCGCCAGCCTGATCCTGGCCAAGCTGAAGGCCGAGAACGACGACCAGCGCTTCGGCATGGACATCGTGCGCAAGGCGCTGCAGGCCCCGCTGCGCCAGATCTCGGAGAACGCCGGCGAAGACGGCGCGGTGATCGCCGGGAAAGTGCTCGACAACCACGAGTACAATTTCGGCTTCGACGCGCAGAGCGGCGAGTTCAAGGACCTGGTCAAGGCCGGTATCATCGACCCGACCAAGGTCGTGCGCACCGCGCTGCAGGATGCCTCCTCGGTTGCCGGGCTGCTCGTGACCACCGAGGCGATGGTGGCCGAGAAGCCGGAGCGGAAAGGCCCGTCGATGCCCCAGGGCGGCGGCGACATGGGCGGCATGGGCGGGATGGACTTCTGATCCCGACCTTCCGACCGAACTGAAAACGGGGCGGGTCCGCAAGGACCCGCCCCGTTGCGTTTCCGACCGTTGCTCTTCCGCCGACGCTCTCAGCGCATCAGCGAGTCCTTGTGCGGATAGGCCGATGGCGCGGCCGAAGCGCCGGCGTCCACCGGCAGGATGATCCCGGTGACCCAGCGCGAGTCCTCGGTCACCAGATACAGCACGCCATGGGCGACATCCCAGGCGGTGCCTTCGGTTTTCAGCAGCGAGCGGTTCTTGCGGCCGGCGCGGACCTCCGCGGTCATGCCGTCGGCATAGACCATCGGCGTATAAACCATCCCCGGGGCGACCGCATTCACGCGAATCCCGTCGGCGGCATGATGGGCGGCCATGGCACGGGTCATGTTCACCACGGCGCCCTTCGATGTGGGGTAGAGCAGGCCCGGATGCCCGCCGAACAGGCCGGCGAAGGAGGCGAGGTTCACGATCGCGCCGCCGTGCCCGCCCGCAATCATCGCCGGGATCGCATATTTCGCCGTCAGCATCATCGAGGTCACGTTGACGCGCAGCGCCTGGTCCCAGGCCTCCGGGTCCACCTCCACCGCCGTGCCGCGCGGACCGGAAATGCCGACATTGTTGATCAGGATATCAAGCCGGCCCCAGGCGGCCAGGGTCTGTTCCACGATGCGCGCGCAGTCGGCCTGGTTGGTGACATCGGCCAGGATGGTCTGGGCGGTGCCGCCCTCGGCGGCGATCATCGCGGCGGTGCGGGCGACCCAGTCCGGGTTCTGATCTACCAATGTGACGCGCGCGCCGTGGCGGGCGAGGAGGATGGCGGTGGCGCGGCCATTGCCGATGCCGTCGGCGCGCGATCCGGCGCCGGTGACGATCGCGGTGCGATCAACAAGGCGGAGAGGAAGGGACATGGGGTGCTCCGTGGTGAACGCGTCATATCGTTCGGGGAAGGGATGAAACGCCAGGCGGTTGAACAGGTCCGGGAAGGCGTTGGTTCGTTCAAGCGCCTCCCCGCCTTGCCCATCCCCCCGCCGCTCCGGCACAACCCTGCCATGACCCAACCCAAGGCGGAATCCCTGCCGAACCCGGCTGCCACCGCTTCCCTGGCCGGCCGTCTCGCGCGCCTGGCCCGCCGCGGCGATGCGATCTTGCTGGAAGGCCCGCTTGGCGCCGGTAAAACCACGTTTGCCCGCGCTTTTCTCCGCGCTGCCACCGCCGACCCGGCATTGGAAGTCCCCAGCCCCAGCTTCACTTTGGTGCAGACCTACGAGACCCCGCTCGGCCCGATCCATCACTACGATCTCTGGCGCCTGGACGGACCGGCCGCCCTGCCCGAACTCGGGTTCGAGGAGGCCTTGGCCGATATCGTCGTGGTCGAGTGGCCGGACCGGCTCGGCCGATACCGCCCCGCGAGCGCTCTCACGCTGCGCTTCGCCATGACCGGAGACGCCACGCGCGACGTGACCCTGACCGGGTGGGACGAAACCCGGTGGGACGAAAGATGACCAACCGCCCCGCCGCCATCGCCGCGTTCCTCGCCGCCCATGGCTTCGCGACCGCCCGCGCCACCCCGCTCGCGGCCGATGCCAGCCTGCGCCGGTATCTGCGCCTTTCGGGCGGCCCGGTTCCGGCGGTGCTGATGGACGCCCCGCCGCCCGAGGATGTCGGACCGTTCCTGCGCGTCGCGGCGCATCTGGCGGCGCTGGGTCTGTCGGCACCCGCGATCATCGCCGCCGACCCGGCCGCCGGCCTGGTGCTGGAGGAAGACCTGGGCGACGGGCTGCTCGGCCCGCAGCTGGATCGCGGCGCCGATCCGGGGCCGCTGTGCGACGCGGCGATCGATGCGCTGGCGGTGGTCCAACGTGCGCCGGCGCCGGATTGGCTGCCGGCCTGGGACCAAGCGGCGATGCTGGCCGCGACGCTGAACCCGCTCTTCGTCTGGTGGTGGCCGGATGCATTCGGCGCCCCGCCGCCGGACGCGGCCCGTGCCGACATCGCGCGCGCGCTGGCGGACACGCTCGCGCCGCTGGCGGACGGACCACTCGGCTTCGTGCACCGCGATTATTTCGCCGGCAATCTGCTGTGGCTGCCCGATCGGCCGCCGCCGCGCCGGATCGGCATCCTGGATTTCCAGTCCGCCGCGCTGGGCCACCCGGCCTATGACGTGATCTCGTTGACCGAGGACGCGCGGCGCGATTTGGCCCCGGCGCTGCGCGAGCGCGCCACGGCGCGGCTGCTGGCCGCCCGGCCGGAGCTTGACCCGGCCGCATTCCGCCGCGCCTGCGCCATTTGCGCCGCGCAGCGCCATTTGCGGGTGGCGACGCAATGGGTGCGCCTGGCGCGCCGCGACCATCGCCCGGGCTATCTGGTGCATGGCGCGCGCAGTTGGGCGCGGCTGGAACACGCGCTGGCGCACCCGGCGGTGGCCCCGCTGGCGGCGGCGCTGGCGCGCTGGATCCCCGCCGGGATGCGCGCCAATCCGGCGCCGCGCCAGGTCGCGCCGGCGCGCGGCATGGTGCTGGCCGCCGGCCTGGGGACGCGGATGCGCCCGCTGACCGAGGCCACCGCCAAGCCACTGCTGAAGCTGGCGGGGCGCAGCCTGCTGGATCACGCGCTGGACCGTCTGGCCGAGGTCGGGGTGACCGAGGCGGCGGTGAACGCCCATTGGCAGCCGGATCAGGTGGCCGCCGCGTTATCGGCCCGCTCGGTCCCGCCGCGCACCCATCTGCTGCGCGAGGCAACGCTGCTGGACACCGGCGGCGGCGTGCGCGCGGCGCGGCGGTTGCTGGGGCCGGAGCCGTTCTACGTCGTCAACGGCGATGCATTCTGGCTGGACGGGCCGACGCCGGCGCTGCGCCGCCTGGCCGAGCGCTTCGCCGCCGGCGGGACCGACGCGGTCCTGCTGCTCGCCCGCACCGTCCAGGTGGAGGCGGAACTCGGCCGTGGCGATTTCGCGCTGGACCCATGGGGTGTGCCGCGCCGCCGCGCCGAGCGTGAGATCGTGCCCTATGTCTTCGCCGGCGTGCAGCTGATCGCGCCCTGGGGGCTGGACGGATTTCCCGAAGGTGCCTTCAGTATGAATGCCGCCTGGGATCGCGCGCTGGCGGCCGGCCGGCTGCGCGCGGTGGTGCATGACGGGCTGTGGTTCCATGTGTCCACGCCCGCCGATCTGGCCGCCACCGAGACGTTCCTGGCCGCGCAGCATTTGGGGGAGCGCCAGCTGCGGAAGCAACGGTGAATCTGTTCACACTGCCCCCTGACGCGCCGTTCCTGGACACGCTGGCCGCGTCCTGGCTGGCGCGCGCGGGGCGGACGGACCCGCTCGCGGCGGCGCGCGGGCTGATCCTGCTGCCGACCCGCCGCGCCGCGCGCGCCATGGCGGATGCGTTTCTGCGCGCTTCGGATGGCGCCGCGCTGCTGCTGCCGCGCATCGCCGCGCTGGGCGCGCTGGACGAGGCGCCGCTGGTCCTGGCCGGGGCGCTGGACCTGCCCCCGGCGATCGATCCGGCCTTGCGCCTGGCGCTGCTGGCCCGGCTGATTCTGGGCATGGGCGGCGCCAATGGCGCGCCGCGCAGCGCCGATCGGGCCTGGGCGCTGGCCGAGGAACTCGCCGCGCTGATGGACGAGGCGGAACGGGCCGAGATCGATCTGGCGGCCAGCCTGCCCGAGGCCGCGGACCCGGCCTTCGCCGCGCATTGGGCGCAGACGGTGTCGTTCCTGCGCATCGTCACCGCGACCTGGCCCGTGCTGCTGGCCGAGCTCGGCGCGGCCAACCCGGCAGCGCGGGCCGGGGCGCTGCTGAACGCCCAGGCGGCGGCGTGGGCGCAAACGCCGCCCGAGGAACCGATCTGGCTGGCGGGCACCACCGCGGCGATCCCGGCGGTGGCGCGGCTGGCGCGGGCGATCGCGCTTGCGCCGCTGGGGGCGGTGATCCTGCCGGGCCTGGACCTGGATTTGCCCGAGGACGCCTGGGCGGCGCTGGGTCCCGAGCATCCGCAGGCCGGGTTGCGCCGGTTGCTGGAACGGCTGGATGCGACCCGCGG
>DAHWDR010000270.1:0-3712 GCA_027330745.1 Acetobacteraceae bacterium
GCGGATCAGGTCGAGGATCATCCCCGGCGCCGGCTTGCGCCAGTCGCTGGCATGGCGATAGGCGGCCAGCGGCGCCTCGGGGTGGAACGGGCAGTAGCGCCAGTCGTCGATCGTGCCGCCGGCGGCGCGGGCCTGCTCGCCGACCCAGTCGAGCAGCGCGGGCACCGCGGATTCGGGATACAGCCCGCGCGCCACGCCGGACTGGTTGGTGACCACGAACACGTGCCAGCCGGCCGACGTCGCGGCGCGCAGCGCGGCCAGCGCGCCCTCCATCCAGGTCCAGCGCTCGCGGGTGCCGACATAGCCGTGGTCGTGGTTCAGCACGCCGTCGCGGTCGAGGAACAGCGCCGGCCGGTGCAGCCGCGCCGGCAGTTCGGCGCGCGCGCGGGCGAGGTCTTCGGGGATGCCGATATCGATGAACCAGCCGTGCCCCTCGGTGCCGGTCAGCGCGCCGGCGGCGGCCAGGCGCGGCAGGATGTCCTGCTCCAGCGAGCAGACCGGTGCCAGATGGTCCAGCACCCGCCGGTCCAGCGCATAGACCCCGGCGTTGATGATCCCGCCCGTCCCGGGAGTCGCAATGATCCCGCCCGTCCCGGGCGAGGGCCGCTCCCGGAACGCCGCAACCCGCCCCGCAACCCAGTCCACCACCCCGTAGCGCGACGCATCGGCCACCGCCCGCAGCAGCATCCGCGCCGGCATTGCCGGCGGGTCGGCGGCGCGATCGGCCAGCAGCGCGGCCAGGTTGGTATCGAACAGGCTGTCGCCGTTGCATAACAGGAACTGCTCGTCCAGCAGCTTCGCGGCGTGCCGCAGTGCGCCGGCGGTGCCGGCCGGCTCCGGCTCGATCGACACCCGCACCGCAACCTCGCGCGGCAGCGCGGCACGCAAGCCCGGCAGCGCGGCTTCCAGCGCCCCCGCCAGATGGCCGGCCAGCAGCACGAATTCATCGATCCCGAAGCGCAACCATTCGCGCATCAGCCAGGCCAGAAACGGCCGCCCGCCCACGTCCAGCAGCGGCTTCGGCGTGGCCGCGGTCAGTGCGCCCAGACGGGTGGCGAACCCACCCACCAGAATCGCGCATTGGCGGATCGGCGCGCGCGCCATCGGCGGTTACGCCGGCGGCGCGAGGTCGGGGAACATCGCCCGCTCCACCAGCGCGCAGACGATATGCGCGGCGGTGATATGAAGCTGCTGGATGATCGCGGTATCCGTGGCGGGCGCGCGGAACAGCAGGTCGCAGCGCGCCGCCATCGCCGCGGCGCCGTCACCGTTGCCGGTAAAGCCCAGACAGCGCAGCCCGCGCCCCCGCGCCGCGTCCAGCGCGCGCAGGACGTTGGGGGAACGGCCGGAAGTGGAGATGCCAAGGAACACATCTCCGGCGCGGCCGAGGCCCAGGACCTGACGCTCGAAGATGAATTCGTAGCCGTAATCGTTGCCGGTCGCGGTGATGACCGACCCGTCCACGGTCAGCGCGATCGCGGCAAGCGGCGCGTGATCGAACATCAGGCGCGAGATGAACTCACCGGCAATGTGCTGGGAATCGCCCGCGCTGCCGCCGTTCCCCGCCACCAGAAGCTTGCCGCCGGCGCGCATCGCATCGGCGATCGCATCGGCCATGGCGGCCAGCAGGGACGCGGCCTCCGGGTCCGCGACCAGCCGCCCCAGCGCCGCGGCCGAGCGGTTCAGATAGGCCGCGATATAGCCCTGTTGCGCGTGATCCATGACCCGCTTGTGCCCCACCGCGCCCGGGTTGCCAAGCCGGCGATGCCCTCGACAACCGCCCCGTCAGGCGGATAACTGCGCCCTACCCACGACGGAGCCGACATGCGCGATTTTCATCTCCCCGGCCGCAGCCAGGTCTATGCCACCCAGGCGATGGCCGCGACCTCGATGCCCGCGGCCACGCTGACCGCGTTGGATGTGCTGCGCGCCGGCGGCAACGCGCTGGATGCGGCGGTCGCCGCGGCCGCGGTGCTGTGCGTGATCGAACCGCAATCCACCGGCATCGGCGGCGATTGCTTCTGCCTGTACGCGCCCGCCGGCACCGGGAAAGTGATCGCGCTGAACGGCTCCGGCCGCGCCCCCGCGGCGGCCACGATCGATTGGTACGAGCAGGCCGGGATCGGCGCGATCGAGAACACCGCCGCGCACGCGGTCACCGTTCCCGGCGCGATCGACGCCTGGGCCACCCTGCTGGCCGCGCATGGCCGCAAGGGACTGGATGAGCTGCTGCAACCCGCGATCCGGTTCGCCGCCGAGGGCTGGCCGGTGGCCGACAAGGTCGCGTGGGACTGGGCGAAGCTGGAGGGCAAGCTGGCCAAGAACGGCGCGACCCCGTTCCTGCCGAACGGCGCCGCGCCGCGCCCGGGCGACATATTCCGTCAGCCGGCGCTGGCCGAAACCCTGCGCGCGATCGCGCGGCACGGCCCGCAAGCGTTCTACCAGGGCGCGGTGGCCGCCGACATGGTGGCCGCGCTGCGCGCCCGCGGCGGGCTGCACACGGAGGCGGATTTCGCCGCCGGCCTGGGCGGGTCCGAGTTCGTCGATCCGATCAGCCTGTCCTGGCGCGGCTTCGATGCCTATCAATGCCCGCCCAACGGCGTCGGCCTGGTCGCGCTGATGATCCTGGGCATCCTGGACGGGCTGCCGGCGCCGGCGGACGGCCCGCTCTCGGCCACGCGCTTCCACCGGCATATCGAAGCCGCGCGGCTGGCGTATCGCGACCGCAACGCCTTCGTCGCCGATCCGGCGCAGGTCGCGGTGCCGGTGCAGCATTTGCTGGACCCGGCCTATCACGCGCAACTGCGCGCCCTGATCGACGACCGCGCCGCGCTACGCGATCTGCCCACCGCCGGAGAAGCCGTGTTGCCGCGTCATCGCGACACCGTCTATCTGTGCGTGGTCGATCGCGATGGTAACGCGTGCAGCTTCATCAACTCGCTGTTCGAGGGTTTCGGCTCCGGTATCCTGGCGGAACGATCGGGGGTGATGCTGCAGAATCGCGGCTTCGGCTTCCGGGTGGAACGCGGGCATCCGAACTGCATCGCGCCGGGCAAGCGCCCGATGCACACGATCATTCCGGGGATGCTGATGCGGGACGGTCAGGCCGCCATGCCGTACGGCGTGATGGGCGGGCATTTCCAGCCGATGGGGCATTCGCTGTTCCTGACCAACCATTTCGAGTTCGGGATGGACATCCAGGAGGCGATGGACGCGCCGCGGGTACTGCCGCTGGGCGGCAAAGTGCAGGTGGAACGCGGCATCTCGCCCGAGCTATGCGATCGGCTGAGCCGGCTGGGTCACACGCTGGAACTGATCGAGCGTCCGCATGGCGGCGCGCAGGCGATCTGGATCGATCGCGCGCGCGGCATCCTGGTCGCCGGGTCGGAACCGCGCAAGGACGGCTGCGCGCTGGGATATTGATGCGGGGGCGCTAGGATTTGCCTTCCGTCTCGCCCAGATCCCACCACAGCCCGGCCATGCCCACCAGCGCCTCGCGCGCCACCGCGGTCAGCAGATGCTCGTCCGGACCGTGCTGACCGCAACCATTATAGCTGTGCGGCACCCAGACCAGCGGTAGACCCAGGAGATCGGCGAACACATCCCCCGGTAGCCCGCCCGATGCGTTCGGGATCACCTGCGCCGGCTTGCCCAGGCTTTGTTCCAGGCTGGCGGCGACGCGCCGCACCCAGGGATGGTGCGGATCGGTGCG
>DAHWDR010000311.1:0-5918 GCA_027330745.1 Acetobacteraceae bacterium
TGATCGGCAATGGCGGCCATTGGGCCGTGCCGGAGCTGCTGAAGACCACCGGGGCGGGGATCCTGCAGGACATCATGATCGGACTGGCCAACTGGCCGGGCAAGGATCTGAACGCGCTGTCCGCGCGTTATGTGAAGCGCACCGGAAATCCGTGGTTCGGCCACAACGAAGTGTTCGCCTATGCGCATGTGCAGATTCTCGCCTGGGCGTTGAACAAGGCGGGGGTGGCGAACCGCAAGAAGGTGGCCGAAGCGATCCGCACCATGAACGTCACCGATGGGCCGGCGATCTATTTCCCCGGCAACCATCTGCAGTTCGACGCCAAGGGGCGCCGCGTCGGCGCCGAGTTGGTGATCGTGCAATGGCAGAACGGCCGGCCGGTCACGATCTTCCCCGAGGCGATGGCCGTTGCGAAAGCCGTCTGGCCCAGCTGACCGGACGCGCGCCTACGCTGCCGCCAGCGCCGCGGCTAACGCGGCGACACAGTTATCAGCGCCGCGGTCAACGCGGCGACGTCGGTGACCGGCAGGCCGCAGACTCCGCCGCGGCAGAGATAGGCCGCCGCCCCCGTGGTTGCCCCGGCGGGGCCGGCGGTCTTCCCGGCGGCGGGATGGGACGGCGGTAACGCGGCCCCGTCCCGGGCCCGCAGCACCACTACGGACGGGTCCGGCGCGGCCAGCGCGGCGGCGGTCAGGGCGCGCGCCAGCTTGTGCTCGGCCGGTCCGGCGATCACCACCGTGCATGCCTGCTCCAGCAGCGCGGCGGCGCCTAGCAGCGTGGGCATCCCGGCGTCCTGGTCGGGACTGGGGCGGAAGGCGCGCAGCAGCGCCTCGGCGCGGTCCCGCCAGAGCGCAGCGCCGGTCAGGTGGAACAGCCGCGCCAAAGCCTCGGCCAGCAGCCCGGCACCGGACGGCACCGCGTTGTCCCCGGCCCCGCGCGGGCGGGCGAGTGGGACGTCGGCGGCATCCGACGCGGTCACGAACACGCCGCCGGCGGCATCGGCGAACCAGGTCAGGGCGGCTTCGGCCAAGGTGACGGCGTGGGTCAGGTAAGGCGCGGCGCCGGTCGCCTCGAACAGAGCCAAGGCGGCGCGCGCCATTGCGGCCTGGTCGTCCAGCAGGCCGGCGGCCCCGATCCGGCCTGCCCGCGCCGCATGGGCCAAGCGCCCGTCCGGGGTCCCAAGCAGGCGCAGGATGCGGGCGAAGCCGGCCTCGGCGCGCTCAAGCCAGGCCGGTTCCCCGAACACCGCGCTGGCGCGGGCCAGGGCGGCGATGGCAAGTCCGTTCCAGTCCGCCAGCACCTTGTCGTCGCGCCCCGGGCGGATCCGATGGGCGCGGGCGGCGAACAGGACGGCGCGGGCACGGGCCAGGGCCGGTTCCTCGGCCGGGTCGGCGTGCGTGACGCGGCGGAGGATGGTGCGGCCCTCCCAGTTGCCGGCCGCGGTGACGTCGTAGGCGCGCTTGAACAGGGTGGCGTCGGCGCCGAGCAGCGTGTCGATCTCGGCTTCGGTCCAGACATAGAACCGGCCCTCCTCACCTTCCGAATCCGCGTCCTCGGCGGCGGCGAAGGCGCCGTCGGCGTCCATGTCGCGGCACAGCCAGCCCACGGTTTCGGCGGCGCGGGCGGCATAGAGCGGGTCGGGGGCATCGGCGTGGGCCAGCGCCAGCAATTCCAGGATCTGCGCGTTGTCGTACAGCATCTTTTCGAAATGCGGCGCCAGCCATTCCGCATCGGTGCTGTAGCGCGCATAGCCGCCGCCCAGATGGTCGTAGATCCCGCCTTGCGACATGTGACGCAGCAGGTCGTGGACCGCGGCTTTGCCGTCGGCGCGGCCGGTGCCGAGGGCGTGCTGCCAGAGGAAACGGAAAATCGGCGGATTGGGAAATTTGGGTGCCCCGCGCAGGCCGCCCTGGATCGGATCGACCAGGCGCAGCAGCGCCGCGGAGGCGGCGTCCAGCGCGTCCGGCCCGGGCAGATCGCCGGGCAGCGGCGTGGCGTTCATGCGCAACAGCGCGCGGCGCAGCGCATCGGTATTATGCGTGATCATCTTGTCGCCATCGGCCCAGGCGCTGGCCACGCCGTCCAGCACCTGGCGGAAGCTTGGTTTGCCCCAGCGCGGCGCGGGCGGGAAATACGTCCCGCCCCAGAACGGGGTTGCGTCGGGGGCGAGGAACATCGTCAGCGGCCAGCCGCCTTGCTCGCCCATCGCGTGCAGCGCGGACATATAAAGCTGGTCGATGTCGGGGCGTTCCTCGCGGTCCAGCTTGATGTTCACGAAGCGTGCGTTCATGGCAGCGGCGGTCGCCGGGTCCTCGAAAGACTCATGGGCCATGACATGGCACCAGTGGCAGGCGGCGTAGCCGATCGACAGCAGGATCGGCTTGTTGGCGGCCTGGGCTTCGCCCAGCGCGTCCGGTCCCCATTGGCGCCAGTGCACCGGGTTGCCGGCGTGCTGGAGCAGATAGGGGGACGTGGCGTCGGCGAGCAGGTTGGCGGCGCGGGGCATGGTGGACGTCCTGGGGCGGGCGGGCAGTCTATCCCGGTGGTGGGGAAAGCCGATGCGGATCAGGCGGCGGCGTGGCGTGCGCGCGCGGTGAGCGCGGTGCGCAGCCGATCCAGCACTGGATGCCCGATCTCTGCGGCCCGCAGGCGCGCGGATTCGTCCGCCAGCGCGTCGGGCAGGGCACGGGCGAGGTCGCGCAGCCGGTCGATCAGCCGATCCGCGTTCCATTTCAGATCAAGCGCAAGGACGCTGAAGTCGCGCGGCGCGATATCGCGCAAGCGGTAATGGGTACCGATCTTCATCGCCATCTTCACCCGCTCGGGATCGTGGCCCGGGACGCCGAAAATGCTGGCGAGATCATAGAGCGGTGCCAGGCGCACGAGGCCGCCGCCGCCGATCAGCATGGCGTAGTTCTTCCCATGCGCGTCGGTGCCGCCGATCAGCCAATTGAAGATCAGCGCATCGAGGAAAGTCCCAACATCTTCCTCGGCGGGACCCGCGGCATCAGGCTTGCGGTGAGGCCCGCCGCCATGGACGGAGGTACGCAGCAGCGCGACGATATCGCGCGGGCCCGGGCCGCCATCGGACTGGTATTTGCGCTCGGGGTGGATGCGCAACGCCTGACAGAAATCCTCTTGATGGACTCGGAAGATGGCGGTGGTAGCGGCATACGCTGCCAGGTTTTGCGCATCGCGCCCTGCCGCTGCCGCGTCTGCCGCATGCCATACGGCGTCCGCGGCAGCCCGGGTCGCATCGGGGTTGGCAGCCGCCGCGGCTGCCAATGCCGCGTGCATCGCGGCCTCCGCTTGCCGCTGCTCGGCCAGTGCAGCGATCCGGACCCGGTCGTAGCGTTCGATCACCAGCGCCGTCACACCGTCGAAGCGGCGGAGTTGCGACCCCGCGGCCGGCAGGCCGAGCGCGCGGGCGAGCGCGAGGCAAAGATGCTCGTTCTCCACCCTACCGTCCGGCTCCGCGGCGGCGGGTTTCAGGATATGCGTGGTCGGCATGCGGCCGGCCGGCACGCCCCAGCGCTGCCCGTCGAGCAGCAGCGCCGTCTTCGGCTGCGCACCGGCCAGACTGAATTGTCCGGAATCGCCGGGCGCGCGCCCAGCGGCGGCGTCGGCGCGCAGGGCGCGCAGCCGCGCGGCCAGATCGGCCTCGGTCAGCCAGGCTACCGTGCCTGCAGCGGCGTCTGCCAGCGTGGCCAACCGCTCAGGTCGGACGAATTGCACCGCACCGGCGCAGTCCTCGCCAACCGCACCCAGAAGGGCGAACGGATTGCCCGCCGAGACTTGGAACTGCCGGCCCCAGCGTTCCAGCACCAGCGCATTGTCGGGCAGCAGCCCCCACAGAAACGGCGTGATGGCCGCATGGGGGTGCTCCCGCGCTGCAAGCGGCATCGATAGCGATAGGGGGAAGGCGTTGGGTGCGGCCCGCCAGATCTCGTCGTAGGCGAAGGACAACCGGCCACCGGCTTGTGTCACCGTGCCCATCGGCTGTCCCTCGGCCAGGGCGATCAACGCGCTCACGACGGTTCCCGCTGCCGGGCCGCGGCAATGATCGCGTCCAGATCGGGTGCGACGATTGCGGTGGACGCGGTCTGCGAACCAAATGCGGCCAGGTTGACCGCCAACCCCAGCGCGGCGACGGCGCGCAGAACCAACCCCAATCCGGCACCTGGCTTGCCGCTTTCGAGCTCGGCAATCCAAAGTCGGCTCGCGCCGGTTCGTTGCGCAAGCTGCGCTTGGGTCCAGCCCAGGGCGCGGCGGCGCTCGCGGACGGCGGCGCCGATATCGGCCGGGGTGTGGAGCAGCACGGTGGCCCTCGCTCGGTTTGTCAGTCCTAGCTGACATCGGCGGATGTAAGTAATAGCTGGCATTGCGCAAAGCAAGCGATCGCTGACATGCCCGCCTCTTGACTCCGCCCCCTGCCCGGCGTGGCATCCGCCCCCTTCGCGACCCCGGGAAGCGACCATACGCCATGCCGCAGCTCTCGCTGCACAGTCCGATCGGCGACCTGACCGTGTCCGAGGACGCGGGGGCGATCGTGTCGCTGGACTGGGGCTGGGGACGCGATCAGACCGAAACCCCGCTCCTGGTGCGCGCCCGCACCCAGCTGCTTGCTTATTTCGATCGTGCCCGGCGCGATTTCGATCTGCCGCTGGCCCCCGCCGGCACCGCGTTCCGCCGCCGCGTGTGGGACGCGCTGCGCGCAATCCCGTATGGCGCCACCGCTACCTATCGCGATCTGGCCGCCGCTGTCGGCTCCGCTCCCCGCGCGGTCGGCCAGGCGAACGCCACCAATCCCATCCCGATCCTGATCCCCTGCCACCGGGTGGTTGCGGTGGGCGGGATCGGCGGCTACTCGGGCGGGGAGGGTCTGGCTACCAAACGCGCCCTGCTCGCGCTGGAGTCCGGCCCGCTGTTCTGAACCCACCGTCCTCTCTTACGGAGATCACGATGACCAAGGCGATTCGCATCCATGCCCCGGGCGGCCCCGAGGCGCTGAAATGGGAGGACGTGCCCACCCCCGAACCCGGCCCCGGCGAAGCGGTGGTGCAACACGGCGCCGTCGGCCTTAACTACATCGACGTCTATTTCCGCACCGGCCTGTACAAGGCCCCGTCAATGCCGCTGACGATCGGCATGGAAGGTGCGGGAACCGTCACCGCCGTCGGCGCCGGCGTGACGGATGTGAAGCCGGGCGATCGCGTCGCCTATGCCGGCGCGATCGGCGCCTATGCCACCGAGCGCGCGCTGCCGGCCGACAAGCTGGTGAAGCTGCCGGACGGCATCGATTTCCGCACCGGGGCGGCGATGATGCTGCAAGGCATGACCGCGCAATATCTGGTCCGGCGCACCCACACGGTGAAACCCGGGGAAACCATCGTGGTCCATGCCGCCGCGGGCGGGGTCGGCCTGATCCTGTGCCAGTGGGCGAAGCATCTCGGCGCCACCGTGATCGGCGTGGTGTCCTCGGAGGCCAAGGCCGAGCTGGCCCGCGCGCATGGCGCGGCGCACACCGTGGTGGGGTATCAGAACCTGGTGGCCGAGGTGAAGCGGATCACCGGCGGCGCGATGGTGCCGGTGGTGTACGACAGCGTCGGCAAGGACACGTTTGCCGTCAGCCTGGATTGCCTGGCGCCGCTGGGGTTGATGGCGTCGTACGGCAGCGCCTCGGGGCCGGTGCCGCCGGTGGATATCGGGATGCTGGCGGCGAAGGGGAGCCTGTTCCTGACCCGCCCGACCTTGGTGACCTATACCGCCAAACGCGCCGACCTGCTGGCCACCGCGAACGATCTTTTCGACGTGGTGCAGAAGGGCGTGGTGAAGATCGCGGTCAACCAGAGCTTCCCGCTGGCGGACGCGGCGAAGGCGCATATCGCGCTGGAAAGCCGGGCCACGACCGGCAGCAC
>DAHWDR010000315.1:0-10343 GCA_027330745.1 Acetobacteraceae bacterium
TGGCGCGCGCGTTGCAGGCCCAGCAGGTGCCGGCTTATGCGCTGAAACCGGCTTCGACGGACTGGCGCCTGGCGCTGGACGCCACCGTGTCCAGCGGAATGGTTTTACCTCGCTACATGCTGTTTATGCCGCAAGGCGGTGCGCGCGGCAGCGTCACCGGCACCCCGGTTGCCGCTGCCGCTTGGCATGCGGGCGATCCCGCCACGTTGGAAGCGGCGGCGACTGCGGTCGCACCTCGGATCGCCCAGTTGCTGACACGGGTGGAAATCGCGTTGATGCGCGCCGATCCGAACAGCCTGATGAACCGCCCGGCCCGGGTAAGGGTAGTGCCGGTGGCGGGCGCGCCGGGTAATGGGGATCGGGTGCTCGCCGGCGCGATGCGACGGGCGCTGCATGCTCTGGGCGAATCGGTGGTTGTCGCGCGCGGTGGGCCTCCGGCCGATTTCCTGGTGCGCGGTCAGGTACGGATGACGCCGCTGCCCGGCGGCAAGCAGCGAGTTGAGCTGCGCTGGGTCGTCGACACGGCGCATGGGCGCGAAGGCGGGCGGGTATTCCAGTTGAACGTCGTGACCGCCGGGTCCCTGGACCATAATTGGCGTCGGGTCGCACCCCAGATCGCGCGCCAAGCCGCCGGCGGCATCCGCGAGATCGTCTTGCGTCAGTCTCGGCGCGAGTAACCGGCCGACGCGCAGGCAAAACTCGTGGCCTGGTTACCGGTCGTCGAACGCACCGTTGGTCCGGACTGGCCCAACGACGCACGCCGCCGCTAGGCTGGCCGCGGGGGTTATGGGAGAATGCCACATCGAAAAAGGACCTCGCCATGCCCGTGCTCGATGCCGTTTTGCGCCACGCGGATGCCGCTTTGCCGCGCTCCCGCGATGCGCTGTTCGATCTGTTGCGTATCCCCTCGATCAGCGCCCGTCCCGAGCATGCCGCTGATTGTATGCGCGCCGCGGATTGGGTGCGTGACGATCTGGCCGCGCTGGGATTTCAGGCGGCGCGGCACGCAACGCCGGGCCAGCCGATCGTGGTTGCGCATCACCCCGGCCCGGCGGGGTATCGCGGACCGCATATCCTGTTCTACGGCCATTACGACGTGCAGCCGGTCGATCCGCTGGCATTATGGACAAGTCCACCGTTCGAACCGCAACTTGTCATGGGCCCGCGCGGCCCGCGCTACGTCGCCCGTGGCGCGGTGGACGACAAAGGTCAGGTCATGATGTTCCTGTCCGCCCTGCGCGCCTGGCACGAAGCCGGCGGCGGCATCCCGGCGCGCATCACGGTGCTGATCGAGGGCGAGGAAGAAGTCGGCAGCATACATTTGGAGCCATTCCTGGAAGCCAACAAGGCGCTACTGGCGTCGGACCTGGCGCTGATCAGCGATACCGGGATGTGGGATGTCGACACGCCGGCGATCACCACGCGGCTGCGTGGACTGGTGTTCACCGAGGTCGCACTGCGTGCGGCGAAGCGGGATCTGCACTCGGGGCTGTTCGGCGGCACGGCCCTCAATCCGATCAACGCGCTATGTGCCGCGCTCGGCGGGCTGCACGATACGGAGGGACGGGTCGCGTTACCTGGATTCTACGACGCGGTGCGCCCGGTCAGCGCCGAGCAGGCCGCGCAATGGCGCGAGATGGGGTTCGACGAAGCAGCGTTCCTGGGCGATATCGGCCTGCGCCACCCGGCGGGGGAGCGCGGCGTACCGGCGCTGGAACGACTCTGGGCGCGACCGACTGCCGATATCAACGGCATCTGGGGCGGCTACACCGGGCCAGGCGCGAAAACCGTGATCCCGGCTGAGGCTTTTGCCAAAGTCTCGTTCCGTCTGGTGTCCGATCAAGACCCGGAAGCGGTGGTGGCGGGGTTCCGCAGGTTCCTCGCCGAGCGCGTGCCGGCCGATGCGCGGGTGGACGTCACCATGCTAAGCGGCGGGCCGGGCATCGAGGTTGCCGCCGACAGTGACGCGGTGCGCGCGGCCCGGGATGTTCTGACCGAGGAATATGGGCGTCCCGCTCTGCTGGTGGGCAGCGGCGGATCGATCCCGGTGGTGTCCTCGCTGCGCCGCGTGCTGGGGATCGACAGCCTGCTGATGGGCTTTGGCCTGGATGACGATCAGGTGCATAGCCCAAACGAGAAATTCGAGGAACGGTGCTTTCACCACGGCACGCGCGCGCATATTCGGCTGCTGGCGCGATTTGCGGCGTAACCCCGGCCGGACAATACATCGACCCGCGGCGAATGGCGCGTCCCCCCATCGTGGCCGCGCTTGACGGAGGGGAGCCGCGCCAGACCGCAGGCGCTCAGACCATGGGCGCTTCGGCGCCGGATCCAGCCGGACCGGCGATCTGGCCGGACCCGGCCGGCATCGAGGTCCAGCGCAGACCCCCGGGCGCATGACAGGCGGGACAGGCCGGGGTCCAGTGTTCCGCCTGCACATGGCAGACGTCGCAGTGCCATGCTGGATTGGGTGCGGCGGCGGCGGCACGACGCAGCGCCTCGTGCGCGGCATCGGCATTGCCGCCGGGTGCGTCCTCGATCGCCGCACGTAACAGCCACAGGCGGCGCTGCGTGAGGCCGGCGGCGCGCGCGGCGTCAGCGTGACGGCGGGCCTCTCCGGTCAGCCCGGCCTCCAGCGCGAGTTGGGCCAGCAGGAAATGCGCTTCGGGATCGTCGGGGCGATCCGCTACCAAACGTTGCGCAGCTTGCATTCGGGCCAGGCGGTCGGTGATCGGGGCCAGTGCGAATGCGGCCAGATCGGGATGCGGAGCGAGGTTCCAGCTGCGCCGGATCACCGCCTGCGCACGGCGTTCGCGGCCGGCGGCGCGCAGACGGGCGGCGTAGCCAAGGGCGGCCGGCGTCAACGCCGGATCGTCGCGCCAGGCGCGCCTGGCGAGTTGACGCGCGCGCGCCGGATCGCTGGTAGCCTCCGCCGCGCCGACGCCGAGCGCCGCTTTCGGAGCGTCCGCATCGGCCAGCGCCAGTGCGTCGTCCCAACGTTTCGCTCGCAGCGCGAGGCGGGTGCGCTCACCGCGCAGCCAAGTGGCGCCGGGATGCGCGGCCTCGGCGTGGTGCGCGAGTTGCGCGGCCTCATCCCAGTCGCCGCGCTCGCTGGCGCGACGCATCAGCCCGCGATAACCGAGAAAAGCGGTGTCGGGACGCGCCGCGAGGGCGCGCAACGCGGCTTCGGATTCGTCGTGGCGGTCGGCGAGACGAGCCGCTTGCGCGGTGAGCAGCAGCGTATGCGCGGTCTCGCCCAGCAAGCGGCGGGCGCGGGCGGCGTAGCCACGCGCTTCCGCGGCCTCCCCGGCGGCAAGCGCAACCATCGCGCCGGTGGCGGCGGCATCGCCGAGACGGCGATGCCGAGCAGCACGCCAGGCCCGCATGCGCCCAGGCAGATGGATAAGGCCGACCAGCAAGCGCAACAGGAGATGGCCGAGCAGGAACCCGATGATCAGGACCGGCACCGCAAGCGCGGTCGGGGCGGCAATCGTCAATCCGTCGAGCCGGACGGTGACCGTGCCGGGCAGCGCGGCAAGATACCATGCGGCCACCACCAACAGGCTCGCAGCCAGCAGAATGAGTAGGACCCGACGCATCAGCCGCTGCGGCTCATGGCGTCAAGCGCGGCGCGCGCCGCCAGCAGCGCCTGTGCCTGGGCGCGCCAATCGGCCATCGCCTGGGCCGCACGCGGATCGAGTGGACCGAGCGCGGCAACCGCGCCGGCCAGATCGCCAGCCGCCAGCCGCGCGCGTGCCGCGGCAAGGGGACCTGCGGCCGGGTCGCCCAGAATCACGCGGTCGCCGCGCCGGACCGTTACTAAAGACTCCACTCGGGTCCATAGCCGGGTGAGCAGCGGTTGGCCCGCGGTCCGAGGCCGGCTGGCCGCCAGCGCGGCACGGGCGGCAGCCGGAAACGCAAGACGCAACTCCGCTTCGGTGGGCGGCTTGGTGCTGGCGAATCGCGCCAGGGCGGGTGATGCGCCGGGCAACGCACCGAGCGGCTGGCCGGATGCCAACGCCGCCCGCGCCGCCGCGATCCGGGCCAGCCGCGCCGTGCGGCGCGCGCCGGTTTGCAAGGCTTGTAGCTGTGTCGCCAGCCGTGCGCCGGCGGCGGTCTCGGTAGCAAGCGACTGGCGTAGAGCAGCGAGATCGGCCGCGGTCGCCTGAGTGCCGCTGGCGCGCTGCGAGGCAAGTGCCGCGATCCGGTCATCGAGCGCGGACACGTGCTGGCCGAGAGCTGCCAGTTGACGGGCCTGCGCGGCCAACTGTGTAGCCCCCACCGCGGCCCGTCGGTCGGCCAGCACGTCCCGCTGCACCAGACCCTGGACTTGGGCCGTCAGAGCCGAGACTGCGGCCGGGTTCGCGGCAGAGACTGGCTGAGAGGCCGCGGCATGGGCGGCAAGCGCCGCCACCTGGCGCGCCAGGGCTGCGACGGCCGGAGCCGTGGCCGGGGTCTGATCGAGCCGGGCGCGCAGAGCCATGACCTCGGTGTGCAGCTGCGTGGCCTCGGCGCGATGGCGCTGCCAGACATAGGCGAGGCCGGCAGCGAGGATCAGGAACGCCAGGCCGGCAAGACTCCACGAGCCGACATGACGCGCCGATCGCGGGGACGGAGGATCCGCAGCGGCGAGTCCAGGAGTGGACGCCGAGTCTGGCGCCGTGTCGACGACGCCCTCGCCGGCCAGGGGCGCGGCATCTGGAGGTGCAGCATCCGGGGGGGACGGATCGGTCATGGCAGCAGCGTCAGCATGGCATCCTGAGTCGGGTGAGCAGCTTGGCGGAGTTCACGCCACGCTGCACCCTGTAATGCCACGACCGCGCGCCGGCTGATAGCACAGGCGCGCAGCGCCGCGAGCGCGGGCAGCAAATCGGCCGCGGCGGCGCGGGCCATGAAGATCCGGGCGGTTTCGGCGGAGAAGAACAAGGCGGCGGTGAGCGTTGCCGCACGCAATGCGCGCACCGCCGGCTCGGGCAGCGCTGGCACCGGATCAGCGGTGTAGACGGCGCGCAGATGCACCTCCCGCCCCGCCGCGCGCAGGCGGGTAGCCAGGTCCCCCCCACGGCCCGCACCGACAGCGAGCAGAATCGGGCCGCGCGGGGCTTCGGCGGCGATCAGTGCCGCGAGTGCGTCGGCATCCGCGCCGGCGCTGCGCGCCATGGTGAACCCGGCGGTGCGCGCGCGGGTTGCGGTGGCATCACCGACGGCAAACAGCGGCAGGTTCCGGAGGTGGCGCGGCAGAGCCGGAACGGCGTTGCCGCTGGTCAGCGCCAGCGCCGCGATCGACTCGGGCCATATCGGGGTCAGAAGTCGAATCGTGAGCATTGGCGCCAGAACCGGCGTCCAGCCGAGGGCTGTCAGGCGGGCGGCCGTCGACTCGGCCTCGGCCTGCGGGCGGGTGATCAGCACGCCACGTGGCGCCGAGGGCATCAGCGGCGCAGATCCGCGGGGGCCTCGGCACGCAGCGCGGCACCGAGCGTGGCGCCCAACCGGGCGGCGTCGGCAGCCCGCCCGCTCAGACTGCGCCGGTTGAGATAAGTACCGTCGCCGCGCGCGAGCAGGCCCGTCAGGGTCAGCGTTCCGTCCGGAGTGAGACGAGCGTGGGCGCCGATCGGCGTGTGGCAGGAGCCATCCAGGGCCGCGAGCATGGCACGCTCGGCCGTGGCTTCGGCTGTGGCGGCGGGGTCGGCGAGGGCGGCGAGCAGTTCGGTCAGTTCGGTATCGACGGCCCGCACAGTGATCCCGATAATGCCCTGCCCAGCGGCCGGGACCATGACGGCAGGATCCAGCGGCACCATGCCCGGCGGCGTAAGACCCAGCCGGCGCAGTCCGGCCATGGCGAGCAGCGTGGCATCGGCGACGCCCGCGGCGAGGCGGTCGAGACGCGTCTGCACGTTGCCACGTAGTATTTCTACGATAAGGTCGGGCCGGGCGTGAAGGAGCTGGGCCTGACGGCGCAGCGAAGCGGTGCCGACCCGGGCGCCGCGCGCCAGGATGGCGAAGGGGTGGGTGGGATCGACCGGGATGGGGTCGTGCAGGATCAAGGCGTCGCGCGGATCTTCGCGGCGCAGCGTCGCGGCCAGGGCGATGCCTTGCGGGAGTTCCGTCTCCAGATCCTTCAGGCTGTGGACTGCGAAATCAATGCGGCCGTCCAGCAGAGCTTCGTGGATCTCCTTAGCGAATAAGCCCTTGCCGCCAATCTCAGCTAGGCGACGGTCCTGCACCGCGTCGCCCGTGGTACGGATCTGGTGTTCGCTGAAGGCATCGAAGTCGCGCAGGACCGGACAGAGCTGGCGGAGCAGCGCCATGAACCCCCGGGTCTGGGTGAGCGCCAACGGCGACGGGCGGGTGCCGACACGCAGCTTCGGACCGAGGCCATGCGGGCGGACAACAGGACGGTCGGGCGCGGTGGCCGTGGTCATGGGTCCGTCCTATTACCAGGGACGGCGCGCGGTCAAAGGTTTCGCGCGGGCAGGGGCGAAGGGCGATGGGGCCGGTACTCGGGATCGAAAGTTCCTGCGACGAGACCGCGGCGGCGGTGCTGGACGCAGACGGCACTGTGCGAGCGGCCCTGGTGGCCAGCCAGGAGGCCGCGCACGCCCCGTTCGGCGGCGTGGTTCCGGAAATCGCGGCACGAGCGCATTTGGCATTGCTGCCGGATCTGGTGCGGGAAGCGATGCGCCGCGCCGGCCTGGGTTTTCGCGATCTCGACGGCCTGGCGGCGACGACCGGGCCCGGACTGATCGGCGGGCTGATCGTCGGCAGCCAGTTGGGCAAGGGTATCGCGCTGGCACTGGGGCGGCGGTTTGCGGCGGTGAACCATCTGGAGGCGCACGCACTGACCGCGCGGCTTCCCGGGTTGGTCCCTGGCGGGGCCCCGTTCCCTTACCTCCTGTTGTTGATCTCCGGCGGGCACTGCCAATGCGTGAGCGTGGAAGGCGTCGGGCGCTACCGGCGGCTGGGCGGGACCGTCGATGACGCGGCGGGCGAGGCGTTCGACAAGGTCGCGAAGCTGCTTGGCCTGCCCTGGCCCGGTGGACCAGCTCTGGAACGACTGGCCGCGTCGGGGGACGCAACGCGGTTTGTGTTTCCGCGGCCGATGCTACGGCGGGAGGGATGCGATTTCAGCTTCTCCGGCTTGAAAACGGCCGTAGCGCAAACGGTGGCGCAATTCGGCGAGCGCGCGCTCGCGGCCCGCGACGCAGCCGACCTGGCGGCCGGGTTCCAGGCGGCCGTGCGGGACGTGTTGGCGGATCGCGCCGGGGCGGCGATGCGGATCTTCGCCAGGCGCCATCCCGGCACGCCCGGGTTGCTGGTGGTGGCTGGTGGCGTGGCAGCAAATCTGCCGATCCGGGTCGCGCTAAGCGGCGCGGCCGAAGCGCTCGGGTTCCGAATGGCGGTACCTCCGGTCGCGCTCTGCACCGATAACGCTGTCATGGTGGCCTGGGCGGGGATCGAGCGCCTGCGACTGGGGCTCGCCGATGGGCTGGGCACCGCCCCCCGCCCGCGCTGGCCGTTGGAGGCGCTGCAAGGGGAGTGAGTCCTTTTTTCCTATTCCAGAAAAAAGTCCTTGCCCAGATGCCCCGGTTTCGGGTATAGATTGCGTCATGATGGTGGTTTGCGCGAACGACGGCGGGACAGCGCTTCGGTCTCTCCTGGTCGTATCCTAAGCCCCCTGCTCTTCCCGCTTTGTCCTGTTGTTCGATGCCGCGCGACCCCAGCCGGTTGCCGGACTGTGCGCCCGAACTAAACCCATGTGCCCGGCCACTGCGCGACCTGACCGGGTTTGCCGATCTGGTACTGGCGCCGGACGGATTCAGCCCGGCGCGGCATCACCAGATGCTGATTGCTAAGCTGGAGGCGGTGGCGGCAGGCGCGATCGACCGGCTGATGGTGCTGATGCCGCCGGGTTCGGCGAAATCGACGTATTGCTCTGTGTTGTTTCCGGTGTGGTTCCTGGCGCGGCATCCGACCAGCTCCATCATCGCCGCATCACATACCGCCGATCTCGCAAGGCATTTCGCTCGCCAGGCACGGGCCCTTGTGGTCGAGCATGCGACAGATCTGGGGTATCGACTGCCGGCCGCGGAACGGGCCGTCTGGCGCTGGACTACATCTTTGCGGGGTCAGTACTACGCCACCGGCGTGCGCGGGCCGGTGGCAGGACGACGCGCGGACCTGGCGATCATCGACGATCCAGTGCGCGCGCAGACCGATGCGGAAAGCGAACGGCTTCGCAACCAATTGTGGGACTGGTATTGTGCAGACCTGATAACCCGGCTGAAGCCGGGCGGGCGTGTGGTACTGGTGATGACCCGGTGGCATCCCGACGATCTGGCCGGGCGCTTGCTGGAACGCAATCCCGACGAATGGACGGTTCTGCGCCTTCCTGCCCTGGCGGAGGAGGGCGACCCGCTGGGCCGGCAGGCAGGGGCTGCGCTATGGCCCGATTGGGAAGACGAGGCCGCCCTGCTGCGCAAGCGTGCCCAAGTGGGCGAACGGATGTGGCAAGCGCTCTATCAACAATCGCCGCGTCCCTCTGCCGGAACCCTGTTCAAGGTCGCGCGGATCGAAGTGCTGGACGGCGAACCCGACCCAACGGGCGGTGTATTGGCACGAGGCTGGGATCTGGCGGCGACACCTGACAATGGGCGGAACGATCCGGATTGGACCGTCGGCGTCAAACTGTTACGGGACGGCACTGGACGTTTCATCGTGCTCGACGTCCTGCGCCAGCGTACCACGGCCTATGAGGTGGAGCAGGCCCTGCTCAAGGTGACCAGCAAGGACGGAAGGTCCGTACTGGTCGGACTACCTGAGGATCCAGGTCAGGCCGGCAAGGCCCAGATAGGCAACTATACCCGACAGTTGGCCGGGTATCCAATTGTGCCGTCACGTGAGACGGGATCGAAGCACATCCGGGCACTGCCGATCGCCGCGCAAATAGAAGCGGGAAACGTGGCGCTGGTTCGCGCATCGTGGAACCAGGCATTTCTGGAAGAATTGCGCGACTTCCCCCACGGCCGCAAGGACGACCAGGTGGACGCAGTAGCCCGCGCATTCCGGCTGATTACCGAGTCTACGACCCCAGCGCGCCGCGTCACGCTGTCGATAATGGCCAGATAGAACATCGGGACATCATGTTCGAGACAATCTGCGACCTGATCCCTCGGGATCCCGATTACACGCCGCGCAGCCGCATGCTGGACATCCTGCGCCGCGTGCTGGACGGCACGTTTTATGACGTCTTGCCGTACCAGTTTCACGAGGAGCGCGGCGCTGGCGGGGAATATGTTCCGCTGCGCAACCGTCGGCCCAGCGTACGATATGCGCTGAGCCGTATCGTGGTGGAAGACAGCGTAGCGCTGCTGTTCAGCGAGGGGCATTTCCCGGCAATCGACAGCCTGGATGTCACCGTGCGCGGCGTGCTCGGCGATGTGGTGAAAGACTGCCAGCTCAATCAAGTGATGATTGAGGCAGCGATCCGCGGTTCCATCGGATCGGTGGCAATCCTAATGCGGGTACTGCGCGGGCGCCTGTTCTTCACCTCGTTGGACACCACGTTCCTGACGCCGACATGGGATCCAGAGGCACCGGATACCCTGCTCGAGGTCACCGAACGCTACAAGGTCACCGGCGCGCAGCTTGTTGCCGAAGGGTACGACGTCGCGGACCCTGCTGGCGCTTATTGGTTCATGCGACGCTGGGACAGCGCGAACGAGACCTGGTTTCTGCCGGCTCCCGTGGGCGTTGCCGCGACACCCGCGATGGACCCCGCGCGCAGCGTCCGTCACGGGCTTGGGTTCGTCCCTCTGGTTTGGGTGCGGAACCTCCCGGGACTGCCGGCATCCGGCGATCCCAACGACGGCGCCTGCACGTTCCGAGCCGCGATCGAGACCCAGATTGAGATCGACTATCAGCTGAGCCAGGCAGGGCGCGGTCTCAAATACAGTAGCGACCCGACATTGCTCATCAAAGAGCCGGCGAGCAGCGATACCGAAATGATCAAAAGCGCTGGCAACGCGTTGGTGGTTAGCGAAAAAGGTGATGCCAAGCTGCTGGAGATCGGCGGCACCGCGGCAGCGGCGGTGCTGGATTATGTGCGTGCGCTGCGCGAGATGGCATTGGAGAGCATCCATGGCAACCGGGCGCACGCGGACCGGCTGACGGCGGCGCAGTCCGGTCGGGCGTTGGAGTTGATGAACCAGGGGTTGATTTGGCTCGCCGACATGCTGCGCGTCAGCTACGGCGAAGGCGCGCTGCTCGCGCTGGCGCGGATGGTGTTGCGCGCGGCGCAACGCTACCGGCTGATTGTCATGGGCGAGGAAATCCCGCGCCTGGAC
>DAHWDR010000317.1:0-4319 GCA_027330745.1 Acetobacteraceae bacterium
GCAGGCGCCAGCGCGTCCGCCAGCGCGGCCCCCATCGGCCCCGGCCGTGGGCGCGCCACCGCGCCGGGCGCCGCGGACGGCATTCCGTTCGGCATCGGCGGCTCGTCGCCCAGCAATGCGTCGATATCCAGATCGTCGAAATTATTGACCTGCACCGGCCCGGCGACCGCGATCACATGTGCGTTGGCGTCGGCATGATCCGATTGCGACGGCCCGGCCCAGTTCTCAGCCGGGGTCAGCCCGTGGAACAGATCGTCGTCCGGATCGTGGCGCGCCGCGCCGCGCTGGCTGTCGGCATCGTCGAACGGATCGACCGCGCGCAGCTGCGCCGGCGGCGGCGCCGACAGCGGATGGGAAAACCCGGCCGCGCCCCCGGTCGCGAACGGATCGAGCGCGGGGTCGTCGGCGGGATCGGCCAGCGGATCCGCGGTCAGCACCGCGTCCGTGTTCCCGGCCGCGCCGCCGCGACCGGCGGCGGCGGAGGACGTGACGGTGGCGCCCAGCGCGTAATCGCCGATGCGGATCTCGTCGCCGTCCGAAATCTCGATCTGGCCATTGCGCGGCACCCGCGCCCCGGCGCCGTTGAGATACACGCCGTTGGTGCTGAGATCGGTCAGCAGATACCGCCCGCCGGCGGCGGTGACGATGCAATGCGTCTTCGACAGCAGCCGTTCGGGATCCGGCAACACCCAGTCGTTGCCGGAGGCCCGGCCGATGGATAAGGTGCCGCGATCGAGCGTGCGGGAGGCCTGATCGGCCGCGCCGCGCGCGCCGCTGAGGGTCAGGATCAGCGGCATGACGCGGACTCCATGGCGAGGACCGGCGAGGATACGGGATCGGAGAGACAGATGGCGGACATCACCTTGGCCGAATGCAATGGGCGGGTCTGGCTGGTCGGCGGGGTGGAGCACATGAACCGTCTGCTCGCCAACACGCTGCCGCCGGATATTAGCACGGAATTCGTCCAGTGCGAGACCGTGAACGACGTGCAGCGGCTGTGGGATCAGAACAACACCGAGAGCGGCGCCGGCACCGCCTGGCACCTGCACCCCGGGATCGCCGCCAGGCTCAAGCGCGCCACCCCTGATTTCGCGGTGTATTTTGCGCAATGGTCGGCGCTACTGGACCAGGACGCGGTGATCGTGGTGAACGCCGCCGCGGCGCGGGCGCGCGATCTTGGCCAGAAGCCGGTGCGGCTGGCGCTGTATCTGGCGCCGGACGGGCCGCGGGCGATGGCCGCCCTGGCGCAGCTGCGCTGCCAGCTGATCGAGGACCTGTTGACCGAGGCCGGGATCGACCCCGCCCGGTTCACCCGCGAGACGCGCGATGTCGCGTCGGTCCCCGGGATGGGGCCGGAAAGCCAGCGCGTGGACGTGGTGGTGGGCGTGACCTGAACGCGGTTTCCCGCATTCCGGCATCGTCGAGCGCCGGCGCGTTGCATCCTGGCCGGCGGTCGCGCCGCGCTTATTCCGCCGCCGCGGCGTAATCGGACACCGGCGCGCAGCTGCACACCAGGTTGCGGTCGCCGAACACGTTATCGACGCGCGCCACCGGCGGCCAGTATTTGCCGCTCGCGGGGCCACCGGGAAAAGCCGCCTGCTCGCGCGTGTAGGCGTGAGGCCAGTGTGTAGCGGTGACCTCGGCCGCGGTGTGCGGGGCATTCTTCAGCGGGTTGTCGGTCCGGTCCAGCCTGCCATCGGCGATGGCGGCGATCTCGGCACGGATCGCGATCATCGCGGCACAGAAACGGTCCAGCTCCTCGGCCGGTTCGCTTTCGGTCGGTTCGATCATCAGCGTGCCGGGGACCGGGAAGGACATGGTGGGGGCATGGAACCCGTAATCGGCCAGGCGCTTGGCGATGTCCTCGACGCCGACGCCGGTGGCGGCAGCGAGGCCGCGGCAATCGATGATGCACTCATGCGCGACGCGGCCGGAAGGGCCGGTGTAGAGCACCGGGAAATGCGGGCCGAGGCGCGCGGCGATATAGTTCGCGTTCAGGATCGCGATCCGGCTGGCCTGGGTCAGGCCCGCCGCGCCCATCATGCGGATATAGGCGTAGGCGATCGGCAGGATCAGCGGGCTGCCGAACGGGGCCGCCGCCACCGGCCCGATCCCGCCGGTCGGCCCCGCGTCGGCGCGCAGCGGATGGGTCGGCAGGTGCGGCGCGAGATGCGGCGCGACCGCGATCGGACCAACCCCCGGCCCGCCGCCGCCATGCGGGATGCAGAACGTCTTGTGCAGGTTCAGATGGCAGACATCGGCGCCGATCGCGGCCGGGCTGGTCAGGCCGAGCTGCGCGTTCATGTTGGCCCCGTCCATGTACACCTGCCCGCCGGCGTCGTGGACCAGGGCGCAGATCTCGCGAATCGCCGCTTCGAACACGCCGTGGGTGGACGGATAAGTGACCATCAGCGCGGCCAGCCGGTCCGCGTGGCGCGCGATCTTGCCGCGCAGATCCACCAGATCGACATTGCCCGCGCGGTCGCAGCCCACCACCACGACGGACATTCCCGCCAAGATGGCGCTGGCCGGGTTGGTGCCGTGCGCCGAGGCCGGGATCAGGCACACATCGCGCCCCCCTTGCCCGCGCGCTTCCTGGAACGCGCGGATCGCCAGCAGCCCGGCAAATTCGCCCTGCGAGCCGGCATTGGGCTGCAACGAAACCGCGGCGAACCCGGTCAGCGCGCATAGCCATTGCGACAGGCGCGCGATCAGCGTGGCGTAGCCCCGGGTCTGGTCAGGCGGCGCGAACGGGTGGATGTCGGCAAAGCCGCGCCAGGTGATCGGCTCCATCTCGGCCGCGGCATTCAGCTTCATGGTGCAGGACCCAAGCGGGATCATGCCGCGATCCAGCGCCAGGTCCTGGTCGGCCAGCTGCCGCAGCCAGCGTAACATCCCGTGCTCGGAACGATGCGCGTGGAACGCGGCCTCGGTCAGCAGCGGCACGGCGCGGCGTAGCGCGGGCGGGATGACCTCCGCGGGATCGGCCGGCGCGGCCCCCAGCAGGGCAACGAGGCGGTCGAACGCCGCGTCCGTCACGGTTTCATCGAGCGCGATGCCGACCCCGGTGGCATCGATCCGGCGCAGATCGAACCCGGCGGCGGCGGCGCGCGCCAGCAGCGCGTCCGCGTCCGGGACCTCCAGCGCCAGCGTGTCGAAATACGCCGCGTGGCGCAGCCCCAGGCCGGCACCAAGCGCCGCGCCCGCCAGCGCCCGCGCCTGCGCGTGAACCCGGGCGGCGATCGCGGCGAGACCCTCCGGCCCATGCCAGACCGCGTAGAACCCGGCCATCACCGCCAGCAACACCTGCGCGGTGCAGATATTGGAGGTCGCCTTCTCGCGGCGGATATGCTGCTCGCGGGTTTGCAGCGCCAGGCGCAGCGCGGGGGCGCCGGCGCGATCCACCGACACGCCCACCAGCCGTCCCGGCATGTGCCGCTTGAAGGCGTCGCGGGTGGCGAAGAACCCCGCATGGGGGCCGCCGAATCCCATCGGCACGCCGAAGCGCTGCGCGGACCCCACCACCACATCCGCCCCCATCGCCCCCGGTGGGGTCAGCGCGACCAGCGCCAGCGGATCGGCGGCGACGATCGCCAGCGCCTCCGCCGCGTGGGCGGCGGCGATCTCAGTGGTCAGGTCGCGGATCGCGCCGGTGGTTCCCGGGTAGGACAGCACCACCGCGAACGGCGTGGCGGCGGCGATGGCGGCGGCATCGCCGGGTGCGACATCGATCAGCCGCCAGCCAAGCGCGCCAGCGCGGGTCGCCAGCACGGCGCGGGTTTGCGGATGCAGGTCGGTGGCGACGGCGACGCAATCGGATTTCGCGCGCGCGACGCCATGCGCCATGGCGACCGCCTCGGCCGCCGCGGTGGCCTCATCCAGCAGCGAGGCGTTGGCGATCTCCATTCCCGCGAGGTCGCGGATCAGGGTCTGGAAGATCAACAGGGCGTGCAGGCGCCCTTGCGAGATTTCCGCCTGGTACGGCGTATAGGCGGTGTACCAGGCGGGGTTTTCCAGCACGTTGCGACGCAGCACGGCGGGGGTGATCGTGCCGTGATAGCCCATGCCGATCAGCGACTGACGCGTGCCGTTGGCGGCGGCGAGCGCGGCAAGTTCCGCCAGCGTCGCGGCTTCGTCGAGCGGCGCGGGCAGCGCAGGCAGGGCGGACAGACGAATCGCGGACGGAATGGTCTGCGCGATCAGCGCGTCCAGCGACGCGGCGCCGATCTCACGCAGCATCCGCGCCGTATCCGCCGCGGTCGCGGCGATGTGGCGGGCGGCGAAGGGGACGGTCACGCCGCGTCCTCCTCCAGGAAGGC
>DAHWDR010000318.1:0-15745 GCA_027330745.1 Acetobacteraceae bacterium
ACGAAAATTGCCCCGCCCAGCGCCAGGACCGCATGGGCAAGGTAGTCCGGGCCGCGTCTCATGCCCCTCGCCTCATGTCGTCGTCCGCCGGCCGACGAAGCGGAACTGGATCGCCGTCAGACCCACGATCAGCACCATCAGAATCACCGATTGCGCGGCCGAGCCTCCCAGATCGAGATTGATCACCCCGTCGCGATAGACCTTCACGACCAGGGTTTCGGTCGCGGTCCCCGGCCCCCCGCTGGTCAGGGCGAAGATCAGGGCGAAGGTGTCGAAGGCGGCGTACACAACGTTGACCACGATCAGGAAAAACGTGGTCGGCATCAGCAGCGGCCAGACGATGGTACGGAAGCGATAGAAACCGCGGGCACCGTCCAGCGCGGCGGCCTCGATCAGGGCGCGCGGAACCGATTGCAGCCCGGCCAGGTAGAAGATGAAATTATAGGACACCTGCTTCCACGCCGCGATCACGATCACCAGCACGAAAGCCTGGCCGCCATTCAGGGCATAGTTCCAGTCGATCCCCAGCGCCCGCAGCGGCTGGGTCAGCAGGCCGATTTCCGGTTGCAGCAGGAAGGCGAAGATCACGGATGCGATCGCCGGCGCGATCGCGTAGGGCAGGATCAGCAGGGCGCGGTAGAATCCCCGGCCGCGGATTTCACGGTCCGAGAACACCGCCAGCACCAGGCCGCCCGCCATCGCCAGCGCGGCGACGGCGGCGCAGTAAACAACCGTGCGCGCCACCGTGGCCCGGTACGATTCCGATCCAAGCAGTGCCGAAAAATTCTCCAGCCCGACGAAGCTGGTGTTCAGGCCGAAGGCGTTGGCGGCGCGCACGCTCTCGCGGAACGCCTGCCAGGCGGGGAACAGGAAGAACAGAATCGTGACCGCCAGTTGTGGAGCCACGAGGAACGCCGGCAGCGCCCATCCGGGGAACAGGGTCCGGCGTTCCACGCGGCGTGCTCAGCCGTGGACCGTGCGGGCGAACTGGTCGATCACCACCTGCCCGCGCTTGGCCGCGTTGGCGAGTGCGACCTTGGCCGAGGCGCCGTTCTGGATCGCGCGTTCCCACTCTTCCTCGATGATCACGAACACCTCGGCCATGCCGCCCAGGCGGACACCGCGTGAATAGGCGGTGGTGGGCGTGCGCGTGAGCTGCTTGACCGCCAGATCGGATCCCGGATTGGCGGCGTAATACCCCTGCTTGCCCAGCAGCGCGTTGCCGGGAAGCGTGACCGGCACGTACCCGGTGGCTTTCGACCAATGCGCGTCATTCGCCGGTTCGGCGACGAAGTTCAGGAACTGCGCGACGCCGCGATATTCAGCGTCGGTGCGGTGGGGCGCGGTCATGGTCCAGAACGCGGCACCGCCGATGATCGAGTTGATCGGCGATTTGATGATGGACGGGTGGTACGGCAGATAAGCGTCGCGGAACTTGAACTTGGCGCTCTGCTTGAGCTGGCCGTAGATGCCCGAGGAGTCGAACGTGATCGCCGCCTTGCCGGCATAGAAGATCGGGCTCGGCAGGCCGTCGCGGCCTTCGTATTTGAACAGACCTTCCTTCTGCAGCGCCAGCAACATCCCCAGATGCTTCACGAAGGGCGCTGAATCGATCAGCAACTTCGGCTTCGGCCCGCCGAACCCGTTGTCCAGCGTGGCGAACGGGACGTTATGGATCGCGCCGAACTGTTCGAACTGCGCCCAGATCGGCCAGGAGGTCATCATCGGGATCTCGGCCGCTTTTTTGGCCTTGATGGCGCGGGCCGCCTTGATGACTTCGGCCCAGGTGGCGAGCGGAGCGGCGGGATCGAGCCCGGCGCGGTGGAACGCGTCCTCGTTGATCCACATCAGGGTGGTGGAGGCGTTGAACGGCGCACCGCCCATCTTGCCGCCGGAGACGCCGTAATACCCCTGGACGGCCGGGATGTAGCGCGCGGCGTCGATCGGAACGCCGGTTTTGGCGGCGAGCTGGAACACGTCCAGCGCGGCCGGGCCGGCGCCCAACATCTGGGCCGTGCCGACGTCGAAAATCTGCGCGATGTTCGGCGCCTTGCCGGCACGCCAGGCGGCGACGGTGGCGGTCAGCACTTCGGGGTAGGTGCCCTTATAGACCGCATCGACAGTGACCGCGGACTGGCTTTTGTTGAAGCCGTCCACGATGCCTTGCAGGGTCTGGCCGAGCTGGCCGCCCATGGCGTGCCACAGGGTGACGGTGGTCGGCGCGGCGGCGCGCGCGGTGGCGGCGGTAGCGGCCAGCGCGGGGGCGGCAGCGAGTAGGGTGCGACGTTTCATCCCGGGGTCCTCCTGGTTGGGCGGCCGCCCGGCGCGGCGCCGCGATTACGCTAGCAAATCATCCGGCCGGATCGAAGCCCCCTCCGGCGCCGAGGTATCGGGCCAGACGCGCGGCCGTGTCCGCCGGGGCGTGAAGGGCAAGTTTGGAGCGGCGCCACAGGATGTCCTCGGGCGCAGCGGCCCATTCGTGGCGGACCAGATAGGCGGCCTCCGCTTCGGTCAGCCCGGCGCCGAAATTTTCACCCAGCGCTTCCAGCGTCTGCGCCCCGTCCAGGATGCGCGTGGCGCGGGTGCCATAGGCGCGGGCCAGGCGCAGGGCCAGTGCGGACGGGAGGAAGGGGTGGGCGGCCGCGAAATCGGCGCTCCAGGCCGCGAAATCGGCGCCGGGCATGTCGCCGCCGGGAAGTGGCGCGGCTGCGGTCCAGCCGGGGGCGGCGGGCCGGCCAAGGGCGGCGAGAAGCTTCGCCACCGCCTGCTCGGCCAGGCGCCGGTAGGTGGTGATCTTGCCGCCATAGACCGACAGCAGCGGCGCGGCGCCATCAGGGGCGTCCAGGTCCAGCACGTAATCGCGGGTGACGGCGGCGGCGGCGGCGGCGTGGTCGTCATACAACGGTCGGACGCCGGCATAGCTGCGGATCACGTCCGCCGGGGCGACCGGGACGCGGAGATAGCGGCTGGCGCTTTCGCAAAGATAGGCGATCTCATCTGGGCTGGCGGTGACCTGCGCCGGGTCGGCAGCGAACGGAACGTCGGTCGTGCCGATCAGGCTGAAGCGGTGCTCGTACGGGATCACGAAGACGATGCGGCGATCCGGGTTCTGCAGGATCAGGGCGAAGGCGCCGTCGTGCAGGCGTGGAACGATGATGTGGCTGCCCTGGACCAGACGCACGGAGCGGCGTGCCGGGCGGGCCAGGCGCGCGGTCAGGACCTCGCTGACCCAGGGGCCGGCGGCGTTGGCAAGGGCGCGGGCGGTGACGCGCGACGGGGAGCCGGCGAGTTCGGCATGCCAGAGCGCGCCGTCGCGCCGCGCCGAAATCAGGCGGGTGCGGGGGCGGATCGCGGTTCCGCGCTCGGCCGCGTCGAGGGCGTTCAGGACCACGAGGCGGCTGTCTTCCACCCAGCAATCGGCATAAGTGAATCCGCGGTGGAGGTCCGGGCGCAGGACCGACGCGGCTTGATGCGGCGGGAAGCGGACGGCGCGGGAGGCGGGCAGGCGCTTGCGGCTTGCCAAATGGTCGTACAGGAACAGGCCGGCGCGGATCAGCCAGGCCGGGCGCTGGCCGGGCGCGTGGGGCAGAACGAATTCCAGCGGCCAGATGATGTGCGGGGCGATGGCCAGCAGGCGCTCGCGTTCGGCCAGCGCCTCGCGGACCAGGCGGAAATCGTATTGCTCCAGGTAGCGCAGACCGCCATGGATCAGCTTGGTGCTGGCCGAGGAGGTGTGGGCGGCCAGGTCGTCCTGCTCCACCAGCAGCACCGACAGGCCGCGCCCGGCGGCGTCGCGGGCGATGCCGGCGCCGTTGATGCCGCCGCCGACCACCAGCAGGTCGTAGAGAGCTTCGGGCACGGCGGGGCCTTCTTCGCTGGGTCGGGACGCGGCGGGCATCGCGCGGCGCGGGCGCGCTGGCAAGCGGGTTGACGCGAGGGTGGGGGTGAACGAAGGGCTTGGATTATGACCCGTCCTGCCCTTATCGGCCACCGCGGCGCGCGCGGCCTGTTCCCGGAAAACACCCTGGAGGGGTTCCGCGCCGCTGCCGCGCTCGGCATCGACGGAATCGAGCTGGACGTGGCACTGACCGCCGACGGCGTGGCGGTGGTGTGCCACGATCCGGCGCTGAATCCAGACCTCGCGCGCGTGGCGGGCGGGGTGTGGATCGCGGCACCCGGGATGCTGATCCATGGGCTGCCCGAAGCCGCACTGGCCGGTTACGACGTCGGCCGGCCGCGCCCCGGCAGCCCCGCGGCGGCGAATTTCCCCGACCAGCGCCCGATCGACGGGGCACGCATCCCGCGCCTGGATACGGCGTTGGCGCTGCCGGGGCTGACATTCGTCGTGGAACTCAAGACGCTACCCGATCACCCCGACTGGACCGCCGCGGCGACCACGATGGCGGAGGCGGCACTGGCCGCGGCGGAGCGGGCCGGGGCGCTGGATCGGGTGATCTTCGAGTCCTTCGACTGGCGCGGCCCCCGCCATCTGCGCCGTCTCCGCCCCCACCTCCCGCTGGCGTGGCTGACCCGGCCGGAGACGGTGGCGGCCGCGGCGCTATGGTGGGACGGGCCGCGGCCGGAGGATTTCGCGGGCTCGGTCCCGCGCGCCGTGGCGGCGGAGGGCGGCCAGATCTGGGCGCCTGAGTATCGCGACCTGACCGCCGATGCGATCGCGGAGGCGCACGGGTTGGGGCTGGCCGTCTATGCCTGGACGGTGAATGCGGCCGAGGACATGGCGCGGCTGATCGGGTGGGGAATCGACGGGATCATCACGGACCGGCCGGATCGGGCGCGGGCGATGCTGGCGGCGGCGGGGCTGGCACTGCCGGCAGTCCCGTAAGCCGCGCTTTTCTTGTTCCCTATGTTACTCTCAGGTTCGACTGGGAATACGAGCGCAAAGCAGCGCCAAACAGGGCTGCGGCCTGTCGGCAAGCAGACCTGGCGTCGTTGCTATAACTGCCGATATACCTGACCACCAACCGCGGCCCGCGCCGATCGGGGGCAGTCAGGCACGAAACTTCCGTACGGAATCAATGTGACATGCGGCCATCAAGCGGGGTGCCAGTTCAGTAATGCATCCGTGTGCGCGGTTGGGGTCTGATCCGGCCGTGTTTCCGCGCCGCTCGTAGGAACGGTCATTGGTGTCGCTTGATGCCATGGGTCGCGGCGTCTGGTCCGTATCGGCTCAGGCGGCGGGTCGACGAATGCGCTCCCATGCCGGCGCGACCACGCGCCGTCCCGTGCCGTTGACCGTCGTGGTCAAACCCGCGAACGCGCCGCCGATTTGATGACGCCCCGCGGCCGGCCGGACGCTAATCCGATTTCGCGGTCCTGCGCCTCGATCGCGGCTTTCACGGCCGCGTCCGCCTGCGGATCCTTGAGCAACGCGGCGGGCACTTTGCGGCGCGAGGTCTGGGTGCCATCGACATAGGTCACGTCGAACAGAACAAAGGCACTGTCTATGCGGCGCTTCATCGGCTGCGGTCCTGTGGGATGCGGAGCCGGATCATGCGCTGGGCGACGGCTCGGGGTCGGGGGGAAGTTCGGACGGTGCGTCCTGCGTGTCCGCCCGGCGCGCCGCGACGGCGGCTTCACGCGCCCGCTGCTTGGCTTCTTTTTTCGCCTGCGCCGCGCGGTTCCGCTCAGCCCGCTGCTGGTTGTAGTTCGGCTTGAAGGCCATCGTTCGCTCCTGCGCGGGTCATGAATTGGCGCGCGTGGTTTGCCATAGCTGACGGTCGGCATCGGGATCGGCAGTCAACTGGCTTTCGGCCATAACGCGCTCGTGGCTGTCCACCGCGTGTTTCACGCGATATTGCGGATCGCGTGTCTCGCTGGGCAGCAGCCGCTGAATCTTGTACCGCCCACGCGGGATATTGGCATCGCGTGCGCCGGGCTGGAACGCCACGACCTGGCCCACCTTGAATTTATGCGTGGTCACGGCTGCCTCCGTCGCATCCGGTGCCGCCAGCGGCGGCACCGGGATCGCGGGTTCAGACCGACTTGAGGTTGACCGCGGAGCTCTTGCCCTGCTGGCCGTTCTCGATGTCGTAGCTGATTTTCTGCCCTTCGTTCAAACCGGCCATTCCGGCGCGTTCCACCGCCGAGATGTGAACGAATACGTCTTTCGCTCCGTCATCCGGCTGGATGAATCCGAAACCCTTCTGCGCGTTGAACCATTTGACCGTGCCTTGCGACATCGCTCTCTCCATGCAACCCGGCGGCCCACAGGACATGGGCCGGAATACTTTTCGAATTTGGGGGGCACCGATTGCGACACAACCGCAAAACAAGGCACACATAGCCCAGGCTGGAAAAGCGCCGTGGCGGCTATATAGGTACTTTCGCCCGGTTACGCCAGAGGAAATATCCGCCTTCCCGCAGATGGCCCTGTTCCTGCCCGCCGCGCCGGTTCACTTATCCCGGGCCTGCCCCACGCGCCGCCCGACGCCGGCCGGGACCGGCAGCATCGCCTCCGCCGCCGCCACGGCGTCCAGCCGCGACCGCGTCGCCGCCGGCCATGGCGCGGCGCGGCGATCGGCCATGTCGATATGCAGACACAGCAGCTCGTGCAGCGCCACGCGCGCGCCGGTGACGTCATGGCGCATCTCATGGACGAAATGCAGGCGCTTGGCATCCACACCCAGCAGGCGGGACTGCACCCGCACCCCCTCGCCCTCGGTCACCTCGCGCTCGTACAAGGTGTGGGTTTCCACCACGAACGAGGAGGACCCGGTGCGCGCCCGATACGCCGCGCCGATATCCAGTGCGTCGAACATCCCATCGGTCGCCAGGTCGAAGACCACGATGTAGTAGGCCAGATTCATGTGGCCGTTGGAGTCGATCCACTCCGGGCGGATGCGCGTCTCGTACAGGGGCAAGGGCATAAGGCCAGCTTGTTGATCCGGCCGCGCGCGGTCAAGTTGGGGCCATGGCCCGTGCGACACCGTCCGCGATTCCCCCCGTTTCTGGCGCCGTCCCTGATGGCCTGCCAGGCCCCGATCGCATCCGCGCGATGACCACCGTTGCCATCGCGGTGGCGATGTCGGTGCTCGATTCCGCAATCGCCAATATCGCCCTGCCGACGATCGCGCAGGAGCTGCATACGACGCCGGCGGCCTCGATCTGGGTCGTGAACGCCTATCAGCTGGCGGTCACGATCTCGCTGCTCGCCTGTGCGGCGCTTGGCGACATCGTCGGCTACAAGCGGGTCTATCTAATCGGGCTCGCGGTGTTCACCGCCGCCTCCGGCGCCTGCGCGATGGCGCATTCGATGCCCGTCCTGGTGGTGGCGCGGGTGATCCAGGGGTTCGGCGGCGCCGGCATCATGTCGGTCAACACCGCGCTGGTCCGCTTCATCTACCCGCGCGCGCGGCTGGGCCAGGGCGTGGGATTCAATGCGTTCATCGTGGCGCTGTCCTCGGCCACCGGACCGTCGATCGCGGCGGGAATCCTGTCGGTGGCCAGTTGGCACTGGCTGTTCGCGGTGAACGTACCGCTCGGGCTGGTGGCGCTGTGGTACGGAACGCGGGTGTTGCCGGCCACGCCGCACGCGCGGCACCGGTTCGACACGCTGGGCGCAGTCCTGAACGCGGCGACACTCGGCTTGATGATGCTGTCGGTGGACGCGCTGGGGCGCGGCGGGCATGTGTGGCTGGGCGTGCTTGGCCTGATCGCGGCGGCGGGGTTCGGGTTCGTGCTGGTCAACCGGGCGCGCGCCATGACCGCCCCGCTGCTGCCGGTCGATCTGTTCCGCCGGCCGGTCTTTGCGCTGTCGGTGGGGACCTCGATCTGTTCCTTCATGGCGCAGACGCTGGCTTATGTGTCGCTCCCGTTCCTGTTCGAGGATGTGGGGCACCGCTCGCAGCTCACCACCGGGCTGCTGATGACGCCCTGGCCGGTCGTGCTGGTGTTCGTGGCGCCGATCGCGGGGCGGCTGTCGGACAAATCCGCCCCGGCGCTGCTGGGCGCGGTGGGGTTGGGGGTGATGACGCTCGGGATGGCGGCGCTGCTGACCGTGTCGCCCGAAGCCGGATTCGTCGCCGTCGGCTGGCGGATGGCGCTATGCGGGCTGGGCTTCGGGTTCTTCCAGTCGCCGAACAACCGCCTGCTGCTGGGGGCGGCGCCACCGGAACGCAGCGGGGGCGCGAGCGGGATGCTGTCCACCGCAAGGCTGCTCGGCCAGACGTCCGGCAGCGCGCTGGTGGCGTTGACGTTCGGGCTGTCCGGCGCTTCCGGGGCCGGTGTGGCGGCAGGGGTGCGGCTGGCGCTGGGGGTGGGAACGGTGGCGGCGGGGGCCGCCTGCGCGATCAGCTTGCTGCGGCTGCGCCAGATGCCGAGCGCGCGATGAGGCCGGTGCGGGGTGTGCCGGTGTGGGATGTGCCGGTATGGGACCTGCCCGTGCGGGTCTTTCACTGGGGGACGGCGGCGCTGATTCCGGTGCTGTGGGCGTCGGAGCGGTGGAACTGGCTGGACGTCCATGTCTGGGCCGGAATCGCGCTGCTGGCGCTGGTGCTATTCCGTCTGATGTGGGGCGTGGTGGGCAGCGACACGGCGCGATTCGCGCGCTTCCTGCGCGGCCCGCGCCCCGCGCTGGCCCATCTGCGCGGGATGTTCCGCCACGAGCCGGATCACGCGATCGGCCATAATCCGGCCGGCGGGTGGATGGTGGCGCTGCTGCTGTTGCTTGTGACGGCGGAATGCCTGATCGGCGTATTCGTGAACAACGACGTGGCCGACGCCGGCCCGCTGACCGAACTGGCCCCGACCTGGCTGTTGAACCTGGCCACCGACCTGCATTGGTGGCTGTTCCAGGTGTTGCTGGGGGCGATCGCGCTGCATCTGGCGGCGGTCCTGGCCTATCGGGTGGCGAAGGGACAGAACCTGGTAGGACCGATGGTGACCGGGCGAAAGTCACTGCCGGCCGACATCGCGGCGCCGCGGATGGTGGGCCTGGGGTGGGCCGCGGCGCTGGCGGTGGTGGCGGGGGGGATGGCCCTGGGAGTGTTCTGGTTCGGGTAGCAGGTCAATCGCGCCGGCCTGCCCCTCCTTCGCCTCCCCTGGGGCGCGGCTCCCTCTTGGCCCCGCGCCCGCCTGTGCTAAAGCCCCTCGGCAATGCGCCAATACCTCGATTTCGAAAAACCCCTGGCCGAGCTCGAAGGCAAGATCGACGAGCTGTGTCGTATGACCGACCCCGGCGGGATCAACATTGCCGACGAGGTGGCGCGGCTGCGCGACAAGGCGGAACGCCAGCTACGCGCCACCTATGCGAAGTTGACCCCCTGGCAGCAGGTGCAGGTGGCGCGCCACGCCGATCGTCCGAAAGCGGGGGTGTATCTCACCACGCTGCTGACCGAGTTCACGCCGCTTGCCGGCGATCGCGGTTTCGCCGACGACGCGGCGCTGATCGGCGGCCTCGGGCGCTTCCGCGGCCAGCCCGTGGTGGCCTTCGGCACCGAGCGCGGGTCGGACACCGACAGCCGGGTGAAGCATAATTTCGGCATGGCCCGGCCCGAGGGCTACCGCAAAGCCCGCCGCCTGATCGAACTCGCCGGCCGCTTCCAGCTGCCGGTCCTCAGCTTCGTCGATACCGCCGGCGCGTTCCCCGGGATCGACGCCGAGGCCCGCGGCCAGGCCGAGGCGATCGCGCGCGCGATCGAAGCCTGCCTGGCGGCCCCGGTCCCGGTCATCGCCACCATCATCGGTGAGGGCGGATCGGGCGGCGCGATCGCGCTGGCCGCCGGAGACCAGGTGATGATGCTGGAACACGCGGTCTATTCGGTGATCTCGCCCGAGGGCTGCGCGTCGATCCTGTGGCGCGACGCGGCGGCAGCCCCGGCGGCGGCCGAGGCGTTGCGCCTGACCGCGGCCGATCTGCTGCGGCTGGGGCTGATCGACCGGATCATCGCCGAACCGCTGGGGGGCGCGCAGCGCGACCCGGAGGCGGCGATCGGGGCGGTTGGCGACGCCATCGCCGCGGCCCTGCCGGCGCTGCTGGCGCTGGACCCGGCCGCGCGGAGCGCGCGACGGGGGGAGAAGTTTCTGGCGATGGGGCAGGGGTAGGCGGCCTACGCGCGGCTGCTCAGCCGCGAGAGGGCGTCCCCAGAGGGCGTCCAGGGGCGCCGGGCCACCAGCTTCAGCATCGTGGACAGGCTGATCGACCGCAGGGTCGCCTCCATCTGCGCGTCCAACTCGGCCACGATGAAGCGCAACCCCGCGGCGATCTCCTCCCCGGCGGTCGGCGGCGCGGCCGCGCCGGGGGCGGCGCCGATATCCTCGAACAGCCCGATCACGTCCATCAGGGTCAGTCGCTTCGCATTGCCTACGAAACGATATCCGCCGCCGGCGCCGCGCGCCGCGTCCACCAGCCCGGCGCGGCCGAGACTGCGCAGCACCTTGGCCAGATGATGCGCGGAAATGCCGTATTTATCCGCGATCTCCACCGCGGTACGCTGGCGCATCGGATCGGCGGCAAGCTCCAGCACCGCATACAGCGCAAACTCGGTGGCTTTCTGCAGCTTCATGCCGGAACCGCGTTCGTGCCGCGGATCGGGTGGTCACTCAAGACGCATCTCCAGTTCGATGAACGGGCCGGCCGTCATGCCCTGACTGCGAAAGAAGGCATGGATCACGGTGCTGTCGCGCGCGACCATGGTGCGCACGCGATCGATGCCGGCGGCGCGGAACCGCGCGCACACCGCCTGGAACAACCGCGCGCCGAGGCCCCGCGCGCGCAATTCCGCGCGCACCTGCACGGCGAACACCCAGCCCGAGGGCGGCGAGCCGAATTCCCAGGCGCGCACTTCGCCCACGATGAAGCCGTCGATCCGGGCCGCGTTGGCGGCGACCAGGAAGCATCCGGATCCGCCGCCGCCGGTCCCGTAGCGGGCGAACATATCGTGCCAATATGCGCTTTTGACGAGGCCGGTGATCCCCTCGTCAAGCGCGGTCACGCCGGCCAGATCTGCGATCGTGGCGGGACGAATGTCGATGGTTCCGGCCGGGTCCGAGCGCTGCGCCTTCGCCATGCACGACTCCGTTGCGATGCCGAGCATCCGCCACGGCCCGTACTCCGATCCGGTATTCAAGCACCGATTTGCGCTGCCGCCCAGATCAACGCCGGACATGGCGCGCATGACCTCGCCAATAGCCCACGAGCGCTGCTCTGAACTGCGATCGCCCTTCTATCCCGAGGCCGCCGCCGGGTTTGGATCGGACGGCGCTCTCTCCGCGTCCAACGGCCCCGCCGGCAGTGGTCCGGCTAACGAGCCAGCCAACGGGCCGATCGGGGCAAAGCTGGCGATCACGCCGTGGAGTTCGTTCGCCGGCGCGGGGCGGCCGAACAGGAACCCCTGCACCTCCCGACAGCCTTCCGCGTGAACGCTGTCCAGCTGTTCGCGCGTTTCCACCCCCTCGGCGATCGTGCGCATTCCCAGGCTGGCGCCGAGGCCGGTGATCGCGCGCACGATCGCGCGCCCCTCGGCGATACCGCGCGCGCCGGAGACGAAGCTGCGGTCGATCTTGATCTTGTCGAACGGGAAACTTTGCAGCCGGGTCAACGAGGAATATCCGGTGCCGAAATCGTCCATCGCGATCCGCACGCCGCTGCCGCGCAGCTGACGCAGGATCGCCATGGTCGTCTCCGGGTTGGCCAGCAGGGCGCTTTCCGTCACCTCGATCTCCAGCCGCGCAGCGGGCAGGCCGGACTGGCGGAGCGCTTCCCCCACCGCGCCCAGCAGATCGCCCTGTTCGAATTGCAGCGCCGAGACGTTGACGCCGACGAACAGCGCTTCGGGCCAGCGCATCGCCTCCCGGCACGCCGTCATCAGCACCCAGGCGCCGATCGGGGCGATCAGGCCGATCTCCTCGGCCAACGGCACGAACACCGCCGGCGAGATCGGGCCGAGCGAAGGATGACGCCAACGCAGCAGCGCCTCGAACCCCAGCAGCTGGTTGGAGCCGATCTCCACCTGCGGCTGGTAGTTCAGATCGAACTGGCGCAATGCGAAGGCGCGGCGCAGGTCCGTCTCCATCTGCCGGCGCGCGTCGGAGCGGATTTGCATGTCGGGGGTGAAGGCCGCACAGCGCCCGCGCCCGGCGGCCTTCGCGGTGTGCAGCGCCATCGCCGCGCGGCGGACCAGCGTGTCGGCGTCTGTCCCATGCTCCGGCGCCCGCGCGATCCCGGCGCTGAGCCCGACCGTCACCGCCTGACCGTGGATCAGATAGGGCCGCCCCAGTACGTCCATCAGGCGCCGCGCCAGGCCTTCCAGTTCTGCGGGTTCGGCTGCCTCCCCCACCAGCACGGCGAATTCGTCTCCGTCCAGCCGTGCCGGCAGGTCCGAGCCGCGCAGCGCCCGGCGCAACCGCGCGGCCAGGGTGGCCAGCAGAAGATCGCCCACCTGCGGGCCGAGCGTGTCGTTGACGATGCGGAAGCGATCGATGTCCAGCAGGACCAGACCCAACCCCGCGCTGTGGCTCGGGCATTGGCCCATCTCGACGTGCAGCCGGATGGCCAGCGCGTCGCGGAAGCCGTGGCGGTCGGACAGCCCGGTCAGCGGGTCGGGACGGGCCAATACGCACGGCGCCGGCGATTCCGCATGCAGCAGCAGGGCCAGGCGCCGGTGCGGCAGTACCACGCGGCGAATCGCGACCGCGCCGCCCACAGCATCGGTCAACCGAGCCTCGTCCGGGCCGGTCTGGCCAGCCAGCCGGTCCAGCGTCCGCCGAGCCGTGGGGGCAAGGCGGGCGCGTGCCATCAGCTCCGGCAGCGACATGCCGATGCTGGGCAGGTCGTCCTCGATCGCCAGCAGCCGTGCCGCTTCCGCCGTCACCAGGCCCAGCGTGCCGTCCGCTTCCAGCAGCAGCGCCGGGCCATCCAGCGCGGCGAGCAAGGCGGCGGCCTCATCGGCCGGTTGGGCCGTCAGGACGGTATCGGTGCCTGCATGGTCGATCGCCATCCCGAGGGGCGTGTCCGCTGGTTATCGCGGCCCCACCATGCCGGGAAGAGAGTAAAGAAACCCTTGCCGCGACACCCCTGGTGTCCTGCCCGTTGCATTTGTTGCCGTTCTTAGAAAAGGCAGGGGATCGGCACCTTAGCGCCGCCGCAGCGCCGCGGTCAGCGTGTTTTCCAGCAGGCAGGCAATCGTCATCGGCCCGACCCCGCCCGGGACCGGGGTGATCGCGCCCGCGACCTCGACGGCCGCGGCGAAATCCACGTCGCCCGTCAGCTTGCCGTCCGCGCCGCGGTTGATGCCGACATCGATCACGGTCGCCCCCGGCGCGATCCAGTCGCCGCGCACCAGCCCGGCCTGGCCGACGGCGGCGATCAGGATCTCGGCGCGGCGGCATTCGCCCGGCAAATCCCGGGTGCGCGAATGCGCCACCGTCACGGTCGCGTCCGCGGCCAGCAGCAGCGCGGCCATCGGGCGCCCGACAATCGCCGAACGCCCCAGCACCACCGCCCGCGCCCCGCGCGGCGCCACGTCCGAAGCAGCCAGCAACCGCATCACGCCAAGCGGGGTGCACGGCACCAGCCCCGGCTGGCCGGCGGCCAATGCGCCTACGTTCAGCGGATGGAACCCATCGACATCCTTGGCCGGATCGATCGCGGCGAGCACGCGCTGGCTCGCGATCTGCGGCGGCAGGGGGAGCTGGACCAGGATGCCGTCGATCGCCGGATCCGCGTTGAGCCGCGCGATCTCGGCCAGCAGCACGGCTTCGGGCGTGGTCGCGGGCAGGCGGATCGTGTGCGCCGACAGGCCGGCGGCAGCGGCGGCGCGGTCCTTGTTGCGGACATAGACGGTGCTGGCCGGATTGTCCCCCACCAGGATCACGGCCAGGCCCGGGCGGAACGGCAGGGCGGCGACACGGGTGGCGAGGGCTGCGCGCAACGCCGCAGCGACCGCCTTGCCGTCGATCAGGCGGGCCGTCACAGAGCGGTGAGCCGGGCGGCCAGGGTGGCCGGATCGCCGGCGACCGTCAGGCGCTTCTCCCGCGTCCCGGCGCCTGCGGCGAGCGTGACCGCCGAGCCGGACAGGTCCAGCGCCTCCGCCAAGGTCCGGCAGGCGGCGCGGGTTGCGGCGCCGGAATCGGGCGGGGCGGTGACGGCGATGGCAAGGCGCGGGCCGTCCCCGGACAGGATGACGCCGCGCAGACCGGGGCGGCGCGCGCGCGGGGTAACCTTCACGGCGACGCTGACGCCGGTCGCGGTGGCGCGCCAGAATCCGGCGCTCATAGCGCCAGGGCGCGCCAGGCGCCGAACAGAACGGCGGCCTCCAGCCGGCCGAGCAGGGGCAGGATCACCAGCTGGATCAGCACGACCACGATCCACGGGCTGATATCGATGCCGCCGAGATTGGGCAGCAGGTTGCGAATCGGGCCCAGCACCGGCTCGGTGAGGCGGAACAGGAAATTGCCGATCGACCAGACCACCTGGTTGCGGGAATCCAGCACGCGGAAGGCAACCAGCATCGACATCACGGCGGCCAGGATCACGGCCCACATGAACAGCCAGATGACGTAGAAGATCAGGTTGAACAGAATCGAGATCATGCCGGCCCCAGCAGAAGCGGGCGGACCCTAGCGACCGCGTTCCCGGGGCGCAACCGCCTGCCGCCGCCCCCCCTGCGGCCCCGTGCCGGCCCGCCAGGGCGCAAGGCCGGTGTCGATCGATGGGCATCCGATGGCGTGACGCGATGGGTGCGGTTGCGGTCCGCGACGCCAGAATTGCCTTGACGCCACGGGCGCCGAACCGTTGCCATACCGAAGCACGGACGTAAGGGATGGAAGCGATGTCACCGGCTGTCGCCCGCCTGCGTCACGGCAACGAACGCGCCTATGGCGTGATCCTGGCCGGCTGTGGCGGGCTGATCTGGATTCTGCTGGCGATCGCGGTGGTCGCGCAACTGGCGCTGAAACCGGTGGCGGGTATCCTTCTGCTGTTCGAGCTGGCGATCGTGGTGCTGGTCGTGCTGGCCGGCGCGGCCTGGTTCCGCGCCCATGCGTTCGGCAACATGGTGTTGCTGGGGGAGCAACAATTTCCCGATCTGCACCGCATGGTCACGGATGGCGCGGCCACCTTGGGTCTGACGCCGGCTCCGGCCGCGTTCCTGTACAACGGCAACGGTCTGATGAACGCGTTCGCGCGTCGGCTGCTGGGCGGGCGCTACGTGTTCCTGACCTCGGCCCTGGTCGAGGCGCAGAGCGACGCGCAGGTGCAGTTCGTGGTCGGCCACGAACTCGGCCATCACGCGGCGGGGCATCTCGACCCGTTCCGCGCCTTGTTGAAGCTGCCCGGCCACGCGGTGCCGTTCCTGGGGCCGGCCTATTCCCGTTCCCGCGAGTTCACCTGCGATCGCGTCGGCGCCTATCTGTCGGGCGACGCCGAGGCGTCGCGCTCGGCGCTGCAGATGCTCGGCTGCGGCTGCCGGCGGCTGAACGCGGCGATGAACACCGAGGCGTTCATCGCCCAGGAAGCGCTGGTGCCGCCGGTGTTCGGCTTCCTAACCGAGATTTTCCGCAGCCACCCGCGGCTGACGCGGCGCGTGCGCGCGATCCGCTACGGCGTGACCGCGGCTGGCGTGAACCGCAACCCGGCATCCGCGCCCGCGCCCGGAGAAATGCCCGCGTGAGCGAACCAAGCCGGCGGCAGGCAACAGGAGAGATCCATGACCGATGACACCGCGCCACGAAGCTTTCCCGGTTCGATCGATATCTGCTTCCGCAAATCCTTCACCTTCCAGGGACG
>DAHWDR010000339.1:0-7853 GCA_027330745.1 Acetobacteraceae bacterium
ATCTCGTTCCGCAACGCGGCCGGGGTGATCGTGCACAACAAGGATCGCGCGGTGCTGGAGGACATGGACCAGCTGCCGTTCGTGACCGAGGTCTACAAGCGGGATCTGCGGATCGAGGATTATTTCATCGGCTATCTGATGCACCCGTATGTGTCGTTGTACACCGGCCGGGGGTGCAAATCCCGCTGCACGTTCTGCCTGTGGCCGCAGACCGTGGGCGGTCATCGCTACCGCGTGCGCTCGCCGGGGCACGTGGCTAAGGAGATCGCGCTGGCGAAGCGGTATTTCCCGCAGGTGCGCGAGTTCTTCTTCGACGACGACACCTTCACCGACAACCTGCCGCGGGCGGAAGCGATCGCGCGCGAACTGGGCAAGCTCGGCGTGGTGTGGTCGTGCAACGCGAAGGCGAACGTGCCGCGCGAGACGCTGAAAGTGCTGAAGGATAACGGGCTGCGACTGCTGCTGGTGGGGTATGAGAGCGGCAACCAGCAGATTCTGCACAACATCAAGAAGGGTATGCGGATCGAGGTGGCGCGGCAGTTCACGAAGGACTGCCACGAGCTGGGGATCAAGATCCACGGCACCTTCATCCTGGGCTTGCCGGGGGAATCGAAGGAGACGATCGAGGAGACGATCCGGTTTGCGACCGAGATCAATCCGCATACCATCCAGGTGTCTCTGGCCGCGCCGTATCCGGGGACGTTCCTGTACGATCAGGCGGTGCGGAACGGCTGGCTGGACGCGGACCATGCCGAGCTGGTCGATGACCACGGCATCCAGATCGCGCCGCTGCATTACCCGCATTTGTCGCATACCGAGATTTTCGACAATGTGGAGACGTTCTACAAGCGGTTCTATTTCCGGGCGCCGAAGATCGCCTCCATCGTCGGTGAGATGGTGCGCAGCCCGCAGATGATGAAGCGGCGGCTGCGGGAGGGAGTGGAGTTCTTCCAGTTCCTGCGGGAACGGCACAAGGCGGCGTAGAGGCGGCTGGAAGGTCTGAAGGCGGCTTTGCGCGCCGGCGTATCCGGTAAACGCCGCCTCGCCTGCTGATGCCCTGATACGATTCTCCTGGCGGTCGCGTCGGGCGCCGCCTCGGCGCCGAAGCGGTGGGGCAGCGGCCCGCCCAGTGGGCGCGGGTCGATGCGTGCCGCGCTGCGGAAACCACTCAGTACCGGCCGCCGCGGCAGCGCTTGCGGCCATTCATCGCGGCCCGCCGCGTGGAATCCGGCCCGCGGACCGCCGCGTAGAATCCGGCCCTGCACGCGGCCGCCGTATCGGCTCATTTTCATCTCATACCGCTGCCGCCATGGTGCGTCCGCTCCGCCTGGCCGGTACCGGCTTACGCGACCGATGCGTCCCACCACGGAGCCCTTCCATGCGGTACTCGATGATCGCCGGGATCGCCTTGCAGGCCGCGGCGTCGGCCGCGTTTGTCCGCATCACGTCACCGATCGGTGCCGCGCCCGCATCGCCCTGCGTCGCGTCGCCGAACCGGGCGGTCGCGGGGGCGCGGGTCCGCGCCACCGACCCGGTGTCCATCCGGACCCAGGTCGGCGCCAACGTGGCGGGGAAGCTGCTCGGGAGCCGGCGGAGCGCCCCGCGTGCCTGTGCAAGTCGCGAACAGGAGACCTCATGACCGACCTCATCACGCGGCTGTATGACCGCTATGACGATGCCGAGAGCGCGCTAGCCGCGCTCGCGCGCGATGGCTTCACCGAGGCGCAGATCAGCCTGATCGGCCACGCCGATGGCCTCGCCTCCGATGCAATGGCCAATCCAACCCGCGACAATGCCGAGATCGGCGCGGGACTCGGCGGTGCCCTGGGGGCAGGGTTCGGATTGCTGACCGGCCTCGGCATTGTGGCGATCCCGGGCTTCGACCCCGTCGCGGCTGTCGGCTGGCTGTTGACCGCCGCGGTCGGCGCGGCGGGCGGGGCCCTTCTCGGCGGCGCGTTGGGGGGCATCGTCGGGGCGCTGGCGGCGTCGGGCCGCCCCGAGACCGATCCCACGACCTATCCGGACGGCGCGCGGCGCGGCGGCACCCTGGTGACGGTCTGCGTGCCCGAAGGGCGGGCGGCCGACGTGACCCGCATCCTCGATCCGAATCGGACCGGCCGGGCGGGGCGTGACGCGACGGCGCGGGCCGGCCGGGGCGGGTTCGGCGCGAACCCCGCGCCTTACGTGACCAACATCGTCGACGCGACGCCCGTTCATGCGCCATCGCACCGCAGCGGACGCGGTTCCGTGCCGGCCTGCGGCCTGCCACCTCGCGGCGCGATGGACGGAAACTGAGGCCGTGACCGGGACGTGGGCGTGGCCTGCATGACCGCCTTCATCAACCGGATCGGCACCGCGACGCCGGCGCATGATATCCATGCCGCTTTCATCGCTTTTGCCTCGCCGCGGCTGGCGGATGCCAGAAGCCGCATCGTGTTCGGGCGCATGGCGGCACGGTCCGGCATCGTGCATCGCTACTCGCATCTGCGGCCCGGGAATGCGGCCGCGGGAGAGATGGACGCGGGCGGCTTCTACCGGGCGGGCCGGTTTCCCGGCACCGCCGCCAGAATGCGCGCCTACGGGACCCACGCGCTGGCGCTGGCGCTGGTCGCGGTGGCCAGGCTGGCGCCGGTTGCCGCCGAGATCAGCCATCTCATTGTCGCGTCCTGCACCGGTTTCACCGCGCCGGGGTTGGATCTGCAACTGGTCGCGGCGCTTGGGCTGCGCGGCGATGTTGCGCGCACCACGATCGGGTTCATGGGATGCGCCGCCGCGGTGCCGGCGCTGCGTGCGGCGGACGAGGCGATCCGCGCCGACCCGGCCGCGCGCGTGCTGGTGATTAATATCGAATTATGCAGTCTTCACCTGCAGGAGACCCCGGATCTGGAGGTCGCGCTGTCGCTGCTTCTGTTCGGCGACGGGTGTTCGGCGGCCCTGGTCACCGCGGATCCCACCGGGATCGCGCTCGCGGATTTCCGCTCCGCCATCCTGCCGCACAGCGCAGCGTGCATCACCTGGACCATCGGCGATCAGGGCTTCCTGATGCATCTGTCGGGACAGGTGCCGAACCGGATCGCCACCGCGCTGCGTGCGGACGCCGAGGCTGCATGCCCGGCCGGCCTGCTGCGTGGCAAGCCGGCCGGGGATATCGCGCTTTGGGCCGTACATGGGGGTGGGCGCACGGTGCTGGACGCGGTGGAGGCCGGGCTCGGCCTCGATGGCGCTGCGCTGTGCCACTCGCGCCAGGTGCTGCACGACTACGGCAACATGTCCTCGGCCACCATCATGTTCGTGCTGGCCGCCATGCTGGTGGCCGGCGCGGGCGGCGCGGGGCTGGCGGTCGCGTTCGGCCCCGGCATGGTGGCCGAAACGTTCCGCTTCCATCTGGTGGCGCGCGCATGACGCGCCTGTCGCATCGCAGCACGCAGCCCGAGGAGATGGATCTGCCCGAAACCTCGGCGGCCGATCATGCAATGGCGCTGGCCGATCTGGCCCGGGTCAACCGTTTCACCTTCACCCATCGTCCGATCCTGCGCTGGCTGGCGGCGGCGACAAGCGGCCTCCCGGCCGGGGCAAGCGTGTCGGTGCTGGACGTGGCAAGCGGGCAGGGCGATCTGTTGCGGGCCATCCACCGCTGGGGCGTTGCGCGCAATCTGCGGCTCCGTCTGGCGGGGATCGATCTCAATCCACGCAGCGTCGCGCTGGCGCAGGCAGCGACGCCGGAGGCGATGTCCATCACCTGGCGGGTCGGCGATGTGTTCGCCAGCATCCCGGCCCCGCCTGCGGACCTGATCGTCACCTCGCAATTCGCCCATCATCTGGACGATGACGGGGTGGTCTCCCTGCTGCGCTGGTTGGACCTTCACGCGCGTCTTGGTTGGTATGTGGCGGACCTGCGGCGCAGTGTCCTGTCTTATTACGGCTTCGGCGTGCTGGCCCGGCTGATGCGGTGGCACCGGATCGTGCGCGACGACGGGACGATCTCGATTGCCCGCGGCTTTCGCCGTGCGGAGTGGCGCGCGCTGCTCGCGCGCGCCGGCATTCCGGCCACGATCCACGCGCACCCGATGTTCCGGCTTTGCGTCGACTGCCTGAAGTGACCCCGGTCATCGCCGGTGGTGGGCCGGCGGGGGCGGCGGCCGCCTGTGGCCTGGCGCAGGCCGGGGAACCGGTCATCGTGCTGGAGCGGAGCACCGGCCCGACCGACAAGATCTGTGGCGATTTCCTCAGCAGCGAAACGCAACATTATCTCAACCGGCTTGGCGTCGATCCCGCGGCGCTTGGCGGCCACCCGATTGGTCAGGTGCGCGTCGTGCGGGGTGCGCAGGTGGCGCAGGCCGCGCTGCCGTTTCGCGCCCTGGGGCTGTCGCGGCGGGTTCTGGACGAGGCGCTGCTCCATCATGCCGCGGCGTGCGGGGCCGAGGTACGGCGTGGCGTCACCGTGGCCCGGTTGACGCCCGAGATCCGCTTCCTGGCGACCGGGAAACATGATTTGCGCGTGGGCGGGCGGGTGCCGCTGGCGCGGCCGGACGCCCTGGTCGGGTTCAAGACCTATTTCCGGCTCGCTCCGGCGCAGTTGGAAGCACTGGCAGGCACGGTCGAGGTCATTTTGCTTGCCGGCGGTTATGCCGGATTGCAACCGGTGGAGGACGGCCGGGCGGTCCTGTGTCTGCTGATCCATCGCGACGGTCTGGCGCGGGCGGGCGGTAACTGGCCGGGATTGCTGGCGGCGCTCAGATTATCCAGCGCGCATGTGCGGGCGCGGCTGGAAGGCGCGGTCGCGCTGCTGGCCCGACCGCTGACGATCGCGCGGGTGCCGTTCGGATACATGCACTTGCCCGCCGCCGCCGAGAGCGTGTTCCGGCTGGGCGATCAGGCCTGCGTCATTCCGTCGTTTTCCGGCGACGGCATGGCGATGGCCTTGCATAGCGCGGCGCTGGCGGTGCGGTCGTACCTGGCCGGCGCCTCGCCGAGCCAGTATCACCATCAACTACGCGACGACGTGACGGGGCCGATCCGCAGGGCCGGCCTGTTGCACGAAGCGGGACGCGGCGGACGGGGGCAGGCGCTGTTGTTTCACGTGCTCCGGCTGTGGCCCGCCCTGATCGGTCGCGCCGCGACCGCCACCCGGATCGCCGACGCCGCCTTGCTCCGCGATCCGGCCGGCGCGGGGTGCGGCGCCGCTGCGGCGCCCCGCGATTGATCGCCTCGTCCCGCTACCGCCCGGCCGACCACGCGCCATCGATCGGCAGTGTCGCGCCGTTGATATCCGCCCCCGCCGGCCCGCACAGGAACGTCACCAGCGCGGCCACGCTGTCATCGGCGACGAACCGGCCCGAGGGTTGGCGCGCGCCGATAAACGCCGCCTCGGCAGCCGCGCGCGCCACGCCGGTGCGCGCGACCTCGGCGTCCAGTCGCGCCGCGATCGCCGGGGTCAGCACGGTGCCGGGACAAAGCGCGTTGCAGGTGATCGCGGTTTGCGCCACCTCCAGCGCGACGGCGCGGGTCAGGCCGAGCAGCGCGGTCTTGGTCGTGATGTAATCGATCCGGTTTACCGTGGCGAAGATCCCGTACACCGAAGCCAGGTTGACGATCCTTCCCCAGCCGGCGCGGCGCAGTGCCGGCAGGGTCAGGCGGATCAGGTGGAACGGCGCCGAAAGGTTCACCGCCAGGGCTTCGTCCCAGGCCTCCGGGGAGAAGGTTTCGACCGGACCGAACGCGCGCACGACGGCGTTGTTGACCACGATATCGGGCGCGCCGAAGGCCGCCGTGGTGGCCGCGACCAGGGCGGCGATCTGGGCCGGATCGCGCAGATCGGCGCCATGGAACGCAACCCGCGCGCCGGTCGCGCGCAACTCCGCCAGGGCCGCGGCGGGATCGCCCAGCCCGTGCAACATCACCGCGGCCCCGCTTGCGGCCAGCGCGCGCGCCGTAGCCAGGCCGATGCCGCCGAGCGAGCCGGTGACCAGCGCGGTTTTTCCGTCCAGCATGGGTGTTTCCTCCGCCACGCAGCCTGCGACGCTTCACCGCGCGCCGCAAGCGCCGGTTTCCCGGCTGTGTCGTTGTAATGGGTGCTGTCACGCCCCATTTCTGGAACTTCATCCGTGCTGGCGCGGGCCGGCGCCCTGCGCGGCCCGGGAAAGTCCGGGCAACCAAGGACAATGTGCCATGACGCCACGGCTCGCTGCGGGACGGTGGGACGACAACCGCATCCTGTTCGACATCACCGAGGGCGGGCGCGCGATCGCCTGCGCGGTCTCGGCCGAAGCCCTGGCGGATAGCGGTCCGGGTCATGGCGCCCGCCGCTGGCAACTTCTGGAAGCGTTCGAGAAATTGCGGCCGCGCATCGAGCGCCTGGCGCACGAGCGTTATCGCGCTGCCCCCGGGGCGGCGGGGCAGGTGATCGTGGTCAGCACGGCCGATCTGAACGATCCCACGCCGGCCGCGCCGGCGGTGGCGTTGCGCCAGAGTGCGGCGGCATGAGCGAGACGACGCCCGCGCGCTGGGACCGCAACCGGATCCTGTTCGAGATCGAGGATCAGGGCCGCAGCGTGGCCTGCGCCATCTCGATGCAGGCGGTGCAGGATGCAAGCGGGCGGCGCTTCCATGACAGTACGCGCCTGCTGGACTGCTTCAGCGCGGTGCGGCCCCGGATCGAAAGCATCGCCCGCGGCAAGCTGCACGCACGGCCCCATGCCGGGGATCAGTTGCTGACCATCTGGTCGGGTGATCTGGATGGCTGAGGCTCGCGCCCGGGTGTTCTGGGGGCGAATCGATCGGGTCCGTGCGGAGTATCACGCGCGTTGGGGCGTGCGCGACCGGGATGATCTCCGGCCGGTGCCGGAAATGCCGGACACGCGCGCGTTTGCGTCGCACGAGGATGCGCGGGATTTCGTGCATCTGTCGGCCTGCCAGGCAGGGTTCTCGGCGATCGCGTGGGACGCGGATAGCTGTCCCGCCCCAGCGCCGGCGGCCGACTGAGCGCACGAACCGGGGTATCCCGCGCCGCCGGGCTGGGGTATCGGCCGCACCTGGAGGGCAGGGCGATGACCGAGTGGCCGGGGCTGGATCAGGCCGCGCTGGACGCGGACGGGGTGGCGGTGATCCGCGGCCTGCTGGACCCGGCGGACTGCGCCGAGGCTGCGGGCTGGTTCGACCAGCCGGCGCGGTTCCGCAAGCAGGTGGTGATGCAATCGCACGGCTACGGGCGCGGGGAATACCGGTATTTCGGGTATCCGCTGCCGGAGCGTGTCGCGGCGTTGCGGGCGGGGCTGTACCCGGCGCTGGCCGCGATCGCCAATCGCTGGGCCGCGGCGCTGGGGCAAGATGCGCGGTTCCCGCCCGATCACGCCGCGTATCTGGCGCGGTGCCATAGCGCGGGGCAGGCCCGCCCGACACCGTTATTGTTGCGCTACGGGCCGGGGGATTACAACCGGTTGCATCAGGATGTTTATGGAGCGGAGTTGTTCCCGTTGCAGCTGGTGGTGTTGCTGTCGGCGCCGGGGCGGGATTTCTCGGGCGGCGCGTTCGTGCTGACCGAGCAGCGGGCGCGGATGCAGTCGCGGGTGGAGGTGGTGGGGCTGGAACAGGGGGACGCGGCGGTGTTCGCGGTGCGGGACCGGCCGGTGCTGGGCGCGCGAGGGGTGTCGCGCGCGGTGATGCGGCATGGGGTGAGCCGGGTGATTTCCGGGGGGCGGATGACGTTGGGGGTGATCTTTCACGATGCGGCGTGAGGCTTGCCGTGCTCGCGCAGCCATTCGCGCAGTGCGCGGTTGATGGCGGTCTGGTAGGGGCCGCCGGCGGCCTTGAAATGGGCGATCAGGTCGGCGTCCAGCCGGGTCGTGATCGCCTGC
>DAHWDR010000351.1:0-3159 GCA_027330745.1 Acetobacteraceae bacterium
CGACAGGAACCCGATCGATCCGCACAGCCCCAGCCACCAGATCACACCCAGCAGGAACGCGACCGTCCCGTCCAGGCTGCGCCCGATCCACACATAGGCCGAGCCCGAGCGCGGCATCACCTGCGAATAGCGCTGATACAGAAACACTTTGGGCAGGATCAGCAGCCCGGTGACCAGCATCGCCAGCGGCACCAGCTGTTGCACCGCGGGATAGACACTGAGGCTCTGCACCGAGACGAAATTGATTCCGGCGCCGTATTCGCCCGCCACCGCCGAGGCGACGATGGCGAACAGGCCGACGGCCTTGCTGAGACGGTATTGTGGCGCGCTCTGGTTCATGGCTTCCCCCCTTGGTGTCCTTCTCGGATGGCGCTGCGTGGCGCACCGGTCGTGCCGGCGGGGGGAGACTACACCAAATCCACCGGACGCGCTGCGGACCCGGGTGCGTCCGGCCCGGACCCTAACTCAGCGGCCTTGCGGCGCGTTCCTCGGCCACGTCCAGCGCGGCCTCGATCGCCAGGCGCGGCAGGCGGCGCAGCAACCCGGGCGGACGCGGGCGCAGCACCAGCGGCTTCGCGCGGTCCCCGCCGAGTGCGCGCACCAGCGCATCGATATCGGTCAGCCCGTCGATCAGCCCCACCGCCTGCGCGCGCTCGCCCAGCATGAACGTGCCGTCCAACAGCCCCGCGTCATCGGCCGGAAGCCGGGCGCCGCGCCGGTCCCGCACCCAGGATTTGAACCGTTCATGCAGCGCGTCCAGCAATTCCTGGGTGAAGGCCACGTCCTCGGCCTGCTCGGGCAGGAACGGGTCCAGCCGGGCCTTGTGCGCGCCCGCGGTGTACAGCCGACGCTCGATGCCGAGACGCGCCAGCAGCGCCGGAAACCCGAACCCGCCGCCGCGCACGCCGATCGAGCCGACGATGCTCATCGGATTGGCGTAGATCCGGTCCGCCGCGCAGGCGATCCAGTATCCGCCCGAGGCGCCGACCTCGCCGATCACGGCATGGACCGTGACCTTGTGCTGCTCGGCACGGCGGCGGATCAGCGTGGCGATCAGCGCAGATTGCACCGGGGAGCCGCCGGGGCTGTCGATATCCAGGATCAGGTCGCGGCCACGGGCGGCGACGCAGGCTTTCTCGATCAGCGGCGCGGCGGCGCGCAGATTGAGCTGGCCCATGCGCGCGGCGATCATGCCGTGCAGTTCGACCACCGGAACGCGCGGGCGGCGCCAGAACGCAAGCCGGATCATGCGACTGCCCGTGCCGCGTTCTGGCCGGTGATCCAGGCCCCGCCTAGCGTGCCGCCGAGGCTGGGGTGGCACGCCTCGCCGGCGAACACCAGGCGCCCGCCGGCGAGCGGGTCGGCCAGGCGCAGACGTGCGTCGGCCCGGCCGGGAACGGCATAGGCGTAAGCGCCGCGCACCAGCTTGTCCGCGTCCCAATGCGTGACCAGCTGCGCCCCGCCGGCGAATAGCCGGTCGACGTCGGCACCAAGTCGGGCGCGCAACTCGGACCGGGCGAAATCAACCGCCGCCGCCTCCCCCGCCGCGGCCAATGCGCGCGCCGGACCGCCACCGATCCAGCCCTGCACCCAGTCGCGCCCGAACGGCCAGCACTGGAACACCATGAACGGATCGCCGGAACGGGTCGCGCGCGTGTCGAGCGAGGTATGCCGGGGCAGGCCCAGCCGATCCGGGCCGGTCGCGCGCAACACCACTTTCATCGCCAACCCCATCGGCAGGGCAGCGATCGCGGCCTGGGTGGCGTCCGGCAGCGCGGGGTGGAAGCGGATCGCGCCCGCCGCCAGCACCCCGGTGGAAACGGTGACGATCGCGGCGCGCGCGCGCAGCGTGCCTTGATCGGTTGTCACCGCCACACCGCCCGGTTCGTGCCAGCTGATGGCGCGCACTTCGGTGTTCAGGCGGATCTCCAGCCCCTGGCCGAGATGGCCGGCGACGAACGCGCCGATGCCTCCCTCCGGCACCAGGTTGGTGCCGGTAAGCTGGTTGTTGTGCCAGTCGCGCAGGCTGAACCGGTCGGCGTCGGTGGCGCAGATCACCGGGCCTTCCCAGGCTTCCACGCTCAGCGCCCAGGGGTCGTCCGGGATCGTGGCGGCAACCGCGGACAGGGGCGGATCGGGCCGGTCCGGGGCCAGCAGCGGCGCGGCGGCGGCGGCGAATCGGTCCCAGGCGGCGGCGTACTCGGCCAGTTCGGCCGGATTGGCCCGGCGGCCATCGATCGCCGTGTGTTCCTCGCGCAGTTCGTCCGAGCGCAGCAGTCGGGCGCCGGCTTCACGCGCGATCGGGACCAGGGGATTGGTTTCGGCGTTGTGGAACCACACCGCGCCGGTGTCGAACCAGGCCCCGCCGAGCGCGGCCGGGGTCACGGTGTGGGCGCGCCCACCGATCCTTGCGCCGGCTTCCAGGACGATGGCCGGGATCCCGGCGTCGCGCAGCGCGGTGGCGGCGCCGAGGCCGGCTAGGCCGGCGCCGATGACGATGATCTCGGGGGAGGACATGCGGCAAAGGTGGGGCCGCGACAGGCCGCGGGCAAGCGTCATTGCAGCGGCGTGTAGCGCCACAGACTGGCGGGGGGGAAATTCCGCGCCACCCAGGCCTCGCGCCGCGCCTGCAACCCGTGGGCGCGGGCGGGCAGCGGGGAGGTAACGCAATAGCTGAAATGCAGAAAACCACGCCCGGGGGCGATGGCGTCCATCGCGTCGATGAAGCGGCGCTGCATGGGGCGCGCCAGCAGGACCAGCGGGATGCCGCAGATCATGCTGTCCGCCTGGACGCCGGGCAGCAGCGCCGGCAGATCGCGCGCATCGCCTTGCACGATCCGCGCACCGGGCAGGGCGCGACGGAGATGGGCCGCCATTTCGGGGACGATTTCGACCACGGTCAGGCGATCGGGCGGCAGGCCAGCGTGCAGCAGGGCGCGTCCGATCACGCCGGTGCCGGCACCCAATTCGATCACGCGCGGCCATTCGGCCGGGGCATCGCGGCGGACAGCGGCGACGACCCGGGCGCAGAGAGCACTGCCGGAGGGCACGATCGAACCCATCTGCAACGGGTTGGCGAGCCAGCGACGGAGGAACAAGGCGGGATTCGCCGGGGCAGGTAACGTGGATGACATCGAATTGTCTCCAGGATGTCACAAT
>DAHWDR010000356.1:0-4480 GCA_027330745.1 Acetobacteraceae bacterium
TGGAAGATCGGCGGCACCAAAGGCGGCGGCATCGGCGGGGCGATGGACCTCGCCGCCAGCGCCAAACGTGTGTTCCTGATCCTGGAGCACGCCACGCGCACCGGTGCCCCGCGCCTGATCTCGCATTGCACCCTGCCGGTCACGGCGCGCGGCGTGGTTCGGCTGGTGGCGACCAATCTGGGCCTGTTCGAACCCGCCGGTGAGGGTTTCCGCGTGATCGCCCTCGCTCCCGGCATCACCCGCGCGGACGCCGCCGCCGCCACCGGCACTGCGTTGGTGGACTAGGTCGGATGCAACGCCCGCAACCAACCAGCCGCCTGCCCGCGGCCCGCCTGGCCGCAGCCGCCGGGCGGTTGGACGAAAGCCTGGCGCAGTATGCCGAACTGCTCGGCCGTGAGCCGATGAACACCGCGCTGTTCGCCGAGATGATGAGCGTGCGCGCGCAATGGCTGACCCTGCGCGGCGCCACCGAGACGCTGCAACAGACGCGCGACGCCAACGTGCTCGCCGGCCGCCAGGCACTCGCCGCCCTGCGCGCCGACCCGGCCCTGGCCGATCCCAAGCGGCTGGAATGCCACGGCGCGACCGTCTACTCGCAGCACGACGAGGACGGGATGATCGCCGAGATCTTCCGCCGCATCGGCACCACCAACCGCGTCTTCTTCGAGTTCGGCGTGGAAGACGGCCTGGAATGCAACACGCATCTGCTGCTGCACCAAGGCTGGTCCGGCGCCTGGGCCGAGGGCAGCGAGGCCCACGCCAACGCCATCCGCGGGCGGTTCAAGCTGGCGATCGACGCCGGCCGGCTGCAACTGACCCAGACGATGGTCACCCGCGACAATATCGACGACGTAGCCCGCGTGCTGCGCCTGCCTGACGAGATCGATCTGCTGTCGATCGACATCGACGGCAACGACTACTGGGTGTTCAAGGCGCTGACCGCGGTGCGCCCGCGTGTTGCGGTGATCGAATACAATGCCAAGTTCCCGCCGCCGATGAAGCATGTCATCGCCTACCGCCCGGATCATGCCTGGCACGGCACAGATTATTACGGTTGCTCGCTGCAATCCATTACGGATCTGGCCGAAGCGCGTGGCTACCGGCTGGTCGGCTGCAACATCACCGGGGTGAACGCGTTCTTCGTGCGGAGTGATCTCTGCGCCGATCATTTCGCCACCCCCGCCACCGCGGCGGCGCTGTACCAGCCGCCGCGCTACGAACTGTTCCGCATGGGCGCCTTCGAGACCGGGCACGCGGCCGATTTCGGCTTGTGGCTGGAACCCTGAGGCAGCTTCGTCGCGAACCGGCCAACTAAGCCACCCGATGCAGCAACGCCTCCCCGGCCGCCAGCCGCCGGCAGTTCTCGGCCGCCAGCGCGAAGCTGCGCGCGAAGGTCGCGGTGGTGAGCCAGCCGATATGCGGCGTCAGGACCACGTTCGGCAGCGACAGCAGCGGATCGCCGGGCGGGATCGGCTCGGCGGCGAAGACATCCAGTCCCGCCGTCGCCAGCCGCCCCTCCCGCAAAGCCGCGGCCAGCGCGGCCGGGTCCACCAAACCGCCGCGCGCGGTGTTGATAAGGATTGCCCCGGGGCGCAGCCGCGCGATCCGCGCGGCATCCAGCAACCCCGTCGTCTCCGGCGCCAGCGGCAGGTGCAGGCTCACGATTTCCGATTCCGCCAGCAGCGCATCCAGCGGGCGAAACCCGGGATGGTCGCGCGGCGTTCGCGCGGTTATCAGCACCCGGCAACCCAGCGCGGTCAGCACCGGCGCCAGGGCCTGCGGCACCGCACCGAACCCCACCAGGCCCACGGTCCGCCCCCCCAGTTCGCCCAACCCATCCAGCAGCGCCGGGTCCAATGCGAAGCCGCGTCCGGCGCGGGTGGCAGCATCGAACATCGGCAGGCGGCGCAGACAGGCCAGCATCAGGGCCAGGGTCAGCTCGGCCACGGCGCGCGCATTGGTGCCGGGCAGATTGCAGACCGCGATACCACGAGCGCGCGCCGCGTCCAGGTCGATCGTGTTCACGCCGACGCCGATTTTCTGTATCAGCCGCAGCCCTGGGGCGGCGCCGATCATGGCGGCGGTGGCGGGGGCCAGCACGTGCCACAGCACCTCGGTGCGCGGCAGTTCCCGCGCCAGCGTCGCGTGGTCCGTTTCAGAACAGACGGTAATGTGCAGCGCGTCCCCCGCGGCCGCATCCAGACGCGCGCGCAGGTCCGGTCCGGCGGCAGCGTGAAACAGCACCCGCATCAACCACGCCACCCGGCCAGCGCCGCTCCGCCCGCGAACCCGCCGCGCGCACCCAGCGCTTCTTCCACCCGCAGCGCCTCGTTCCATTTCGCCATGCGCTCGCCGCGCGCGAAGCTGCCGACCTTGAGCTGACCGACGCCCCAGCCCACGGCCAGATGCACAATCGTCGTGTCTTCGGTCTCCCCGGATCGGGCCGAGACGATCCCCGCGAACCCCACCTCCTGGGCCGCGCGCCATGCCGCCAGCGTTTCCGACAAAGTGCCGCGCTGGTTCGGTTTCAGCAGCACGCAATTCCCCGCGCCGGCAGCGGCGGCCTGCCGTACTTTCGCCGCGTCGGTCACCAGGAAATCGTCGCCGACGATCTGGATCCGGCCGTTCATCTCCCGCGTAAAGGCCGCAAAGCCGGCGGGATCGTCCTCGGCCAACGGGTCCTCGATCGAGACGATCGGGTAGGCGTCCACCCAGCGCGCCAGCATCCGGATCATGCCGTCGCTGTCGATCTCGCGGTTTTCCAGGCCCAGGCGGTAGCGCCCGCCGCGCCCGAAATCCGAGGCTGCGACATCGAGCGCGATCGCGATCTCCCCGCCTGGCTCGAAGCCGGCGCGCTCGATCGCGCGGACCAGGGTTTCCAGCGCGGCCTCATTGGTTGCGAAATCGGGCCACCAGCCGCCTTCGTCGGCAACCCCCGCGACGCGGCCGGTTTCCTTCATCAGGCTACCGGCGGCGCGATAGACCTCGGCGGTCCAGTCCAGCGCCTCGGCGAAGCTCGCGGCTTGCGGGCAGACAACCAGAAAATCCTGGATATCGACGCGCCGTCCGGCATGTGCTCCGCCGCCGAAGATCTGGATCTGCGGCAGCGGCAGCGTCGCCGCTTCCGGCCCGCCGAGATAGCGGAACAACGGCTCCCCCACCGCCCCCGCCGCGGCCTGGGCGACGGCGATCGAAACCGCGGTCATCGCGTTGGCGCCGAGATGGGAACGGTTCGGCGTGCCGTCCAGCGCGATCAGCGCGGCGTCGATCGCCTCCTGGTCCGCGGCGTCCTGACCGGCCAGGGCGCGCGCGATGTCGATATTGACCCGCTCCAGCGCCGCGGTCACGTCGAAGCCGCCGAAGCCAATCCCGCCGTCGCGCAGATCCAACGCCTCGGCCGATCCGGTGGAAGCTCCGGCCGGGGCCATACCGCGACCCACCGCGCCGCATTCCAGCAGCACGTCCGCTTCCAGGGTCGGGCGTCCTCGGCTGTCCCACACGCGGCGGCCGTGGACGAAGGCGATGCCGGTGTCGGCGTGGGTGTCGGTCATGCGGGTCCCGGGGCTGAGGTGGCAAGGTCGGCCGCCCAGGCCTCGCGGAGGGCAGCCAGGCGCGTGGCTGGTGCGGCGAGCCAGGCCAGCGCGACGCGGCGGACGCGGGCTTTCTGGTGCTCCTGCGTGACGTATTCGACCGGGGATTTCCCGTCCACCCTCGCCAGGAACAACCCGGGCAGCAGCGCCGCGGCGCGGGCCTCCAGCGCTGCCGGCGATTCCCAGGTCACGCCGGCGCAATAGGCCGCCGTCAGGGCATCGAAACAGGCCAGAAACCCGGGCGTCGCATCCGGCGTCCACAGGCATTTCAGCAGCAGGTGGTTCAGGCAGAACGCCAGGTCGAACGCGGGATCGCCCCAGGTGGCGCATTCGGCGTCCAGGAATACGGGGCCGCGCGGGCCCGCCAGGATGTTCTTCGGGCTGACATCGCCATGGATCAGGGCGCAGCGCGTCGCAGCCGTGACGGCGGCCAGGCGGCGGAGCGCCTCGGCGCGATCGGGATGGACCGCGGCGGTGGCCAACAGATACGGCGACAGGCGGATATCGTGGAAGATGGCGGCGGTGGGAAACGCCGCCGCGACGGCGGGATCGGCGGCGGTGGCGGCGTGGATCGCCGCGATCGCGGCGCCGATCGCGGCGGCGAAATCGGGATCGGTCTGGCCGGCGCGCAACTGGTCCTTCCACAGCGGATGCGTCGCCGGGTCCAGATAGTCCATCGCCAGGGCGCCGGAGGCCTCGTCCTGGCCCAGCAGCGCCGGCGCCACGCCGGGACGGGCGGCGTTGGCGCGCTGCATCCAGCGGGCTTCGTAGCGGTTGCGGGAGACCGGGGCGCGCCAGTCCGCGGCCACGCGCAACTGCGCCAGCGCGCGCTTGACGCAGACCGGGCCGGAGGGAAGGTCGATCCGCCAGATATCGGAGGAAACGCCACC
>DAHWDR010000358.1:0-4114 GCA_027330745.1 Acetobacteraceae bacterium
CCAGGCCGTGGCGGCGCCGCCGAGATGCATTTCGTAGGACACCGCGACGATATCGAGCGCCATCCCCACCATCACCCGCGGCAGCGATGCAACGGGGTACGCGATCGCATGGGCCGCGATCGCGAGCCCGAGGATCAGGTAGATCAGCGCTGGTATGAGCGCCGTAGCACCCAGTCGCACCTCGGTCGGAGCGAGCAGGTTGAAGACGAGCACCATGATCCCGGCGATGATGCGGTTGAGCAGCATCGCGGCATCGGGGGCGGCCCAGGTCCGGATCAGCCGCGCGCGCAGTGCCGCCCAGCCGGGCGCAACTTTTGGTTCCCCGCTCATGCCTGCCTCCCCGCCGCGTCCGCTTGCAGCCGCGCGAGCAAGGCGTCGGCGGCGATCGGCGCGCCGGTCAGGTAGCCTTGCACCGCGTCGCAGCCGGCCAGGCGCAGCTGCTCCAACTGCGCCTCGGTCTCTACCCCCTCGGCCAGGACCTCCAGGTGCAACGCGCGGCCCAGGCTGACCACAGCGCGCACGATCGCCCGGCTATTTTCGCGTTCCAGCGTGTCAACGAAGGATTTGTCGATCTTCACCCGGTCGGCGCGCAGCCCCGCCAGGCGCGCGAGCGAGGAATAGCCGGTGCCGAAATCGTCGATCGCGATGCGCACGCCCAGCCGGTGCAGCGCTTCCAGATCGTCCAGCGCCTGCTGCGCGTCGGCCAGTAGCACGCCCTCGGTCAGTTCCAGTTCCAGCAGCTCCGGCGGCAGCCCTGCCGCGTCCAGTGCCGCCAGCACCCGAAGCTTGAGCCCACCGGCGCGCGCGTGCAGCACGCCGATATTGACCGAAATACGGATCGGCCGGCCGAGCCGATCCAGCCAGTCGCGCGCCTGCCGACAGGCCGCGTGCAGAACCCAATCGTCGATCTCGCCCAGCAATCCGCTTTCGGACGCCACCGGCAGGAACGCGCCGGGCAGGGCGAGCGAGCCGTCCTCGCGCCGCCAGCGGATCAGCGCCTCGGCGCCGATCACCTTGCCCTGGCGCAGCTCGACCAGGGGCTGGAACAGCAATTCGAACGCACCGCGCGTCAGCGCGCTACGCAGCGCCGCCTGCACCGCCACGTCGCTGCGCGCCTGGGCCAGCATCCCGGCGGCAAAGAACTGATACCCGTTCCGCCCCGCCGCCTTGATCCGGTACATCGCCAGATCCGCATCGCGCAGCAATTCCTCGGGGCCGCCATCGCCGCCGTGGCTCATCGCCACGCCGATGCTGGCGCTGATCGCCAGCTCCCGCCCGTCGATCGTGAAGGGTTCGCCCAGCAGCGTGTTGAGCCGCGCCGCGAAACTCTCGGCCACCGCCACGGAGGCGATATCGGGCTGTAGCACCGCGAACTCGTCCCCGCCGAGACGGGCGATCACGTCGCCCCCGCGCACCGCCCCGCGCAGCCGTTCGGCGACCGCCTGCAGCAGCCGGTCCCCGACATGATGACCGAGCCCGTCATTGATGTATTTGAACCGATCGAGATCGATGAAATGCAGCGCGATCAACCGCCCGTTGGGGCGCGGGCCCAGCGCCAGCTCCTGGCGCAGCCGCTGGAACAGCGAGGACCGGTTCGGCAGCGAGGTCAGGAAATCGTGCCGCGCCTGGAATGCCAGCTGCGCCTCAGCGCGTTTGCGTTCCGTGATATCAAGCGACATGCTGAGCACGCCGCCGATCACGCCGCTGCCGTCGCGCAACGGGGTCTTGGTGGTCAGGAAGACGCGGGATTCGTTGCGATCGAATACCATCTCCTCCTCGAACGCGGCCAACGGCTGGGCCGAGGCGAGCACGATCTGATCCTGCCGCGAAGTTCGCTCCGCCTCCTCCGGCGCGATCACGCGGCGCGCCATCAGTCGGGCGCGATAGGCGTTGACGAAAATCTCGTGCCCGTCGCCATCGGTCGCGCTGATCATGGCCGGGATCGTATCGATCACCTGGGCCAGGCGCTCGCGGCTGTCGCGCAGCACCTGATCGCGCGCCGCCGCGGTCTGCCGCAGCTCCTGCTCCAGCGCGGCGGCGCGTTCGCGGATCAGGCGCTGATGGATGCCAAGCTGGAGCAGGTTGCGCACCCGCATCCGGAACTCGGAGTGATCGATCGGGCTCTGGACGAAATCGCTGGCCCCGGCGGTGAACGCGCGCAGGCGGAATTCGCGGTCGGCATGGGCGGTGACGATAATCACCGGGACATCGCCCAGCTGCGGCAGATCGCGGATGCGCCGGGTCAGTTCGGCGCCGTGCAACTCGGGCATCAGGTAATCGGTGACCACCAGGTCGGCTTGGTTGTCGGCCAGCCAGGTCAGCGCGTCGCGCGAGTCGGCAAAGCGGCGGATCTCGGCGTCGGCCGCGACCGAGGCGACCAGCCGTGCGTAGATTGCCAGGTTGGCGACCGAGTCATCGACGATGACGACCGTCGGCGCCCCGCCCGGCGGGGATCCGTGTCCGGCGCCGTCATCCGTCCGGTCCGGACCGGTTGCGGTCGCTGCGATGGAGGGGCGGGCGGCCGCGGACACGGGCGGATCCTTCGGGACGGCCGGCCCAGCGCCGGCGCTTGGCAGGACGTTACGGGACAAGAAGTTGCCAAGAGGTTACGCGCGGGGGGCCGCGGCGGCCGACTCGGGGATACGCAGTTTGGCCCAGCCATGGAGGCGAGGGCCGCCCCCGGCGTCAAGGGCGCGGCGCGCCGATCGCGGGGGTATCGGTCATACCCGCCAGCACCTCGGCGACGTGCCGGGCCGCGACCGGATTTCCCTCCCGCCACAGCCGCCCGGCGATATTGAGCAGGCAGCCGAGATCGCCCGCCAGCACCGTCCCCGCCCCGGTCGCGACGATGTCTTTCGTCTTGTCGGCCACCATGCGGGTCGAGATCTCGGGGTATTTCACGCAGAACGTGCCGCCGAAGCCGCAGCAGATCTCGGAGTCGGCCATCTCGGTCACCGGCGCGCCGGCCGCTTCCAGCAGCGCGCGCGGCTGTGCCTTGACGCCCAGCTCGCGCAGACCCGAGCAGCTGTCGTGATAGGTCACCGCCCCGCCGGTCCAGCGCCCGGGCGGAGTTTCCAGCTTCATCACGTCGAACAGGAAACTGACCAGCTCATGGGTGCGCGCGGCCAGCGCATCGGCGCGGGCGCGCAGATTCGGATCGTCATCGAACAGATGCGGCAGGTGATGGCGCAGCATGCCGGCGCAGGACCCGGACGGCACCACCACGTAATCGTAGCCGCCGAACGCTTCCAGCAGCCCCTCCGCCAGGGTGCGGGTGGTGGCGCGATCGCCGGTGTTATACGCGGGCTGGCCGCAGCAGGTTTGCGCGCGCGGCACTTCCACCCGGCAGCCGGCCGCTTCCAGCAGGCGGATCGCGGCGAAGCCCACCGTAGGCCGGTGCAGATCGACCAGGCAGGTGACGAACAGGGCAACGCGGGGTCGGTCTGACATGGCGGCCTCCGGGATGGCGCCGGGATAGCCCCATGGCCGGGGCGCGGAAAGGGGTCAGCGCGCCAGCCGCACCAGCGCGCCCGGGAGATCGGTCCAGGCCCGATCGGTGGTCAGTGCCTCCGCCCCCAGCCGGGCGGCCAGCGCCAGGCAGGCGCGATCGCCGAACCCCAGGCCGAGTGCGCGGGTCTCCGCGCGCAATGCGCCGGCGGCATAGGCGTCCTCGGTGTCGAACGGGCGGGGTGCCAGGTCGAGCCCCTCCAGCGCGGCGCGAATGGCCGAAGCTGGCACGCCGCGTTCGGTGAGCTTTGCCACCACCTCGCACAGGTTCACCGCACTGATCGTGGCGCGCGGCAGCGCGGCCAGCACCGCCTCGGCCCCCGGCTCCGCGCCCAGCAGCGCCAGCACCGCCGACGCGTCCAGCACCACCGGGGTTTCAGTCACGCGCGGCTTCGGCCCGGCGATCGGCAATCAAGGATGCCGCCAGCGGATCTGCCCCCACATAAGGCCGTACCAGCGCCTGGGCACGCTCCACCGCGCGGCGCAGCGAGCGAACCCGCAGCTCCCCGTCCCTGATGTCCAGAACGACACTTTCGCCGGGCGCGAGCGCCAGGGCGCGGCGGAATTCCGCCGGGATCACCAGCCGTCCACCCTCGGCAAGTCTGGC
>DAHWDR010000389.1:0-3872 GCA_027330745.1 Acetobacteraceae bacterium
GCCCCCGGTCGAAGGAGCCGGAGCCATGACCCTGCGCCGTTCCACCCGCGTCAACTGGCTGATCGCCACCGGGCATTTCCTGGCGCATTTCTACGTGCTGTGCCTGCCGCCGCTGTTCCTGGCCTGGCAGGGCGCGTTCCATGCCAGCTTCGCCGAGCTTGGCCTCGCTTTGGCGCTGATGTCGGGCACCACGGCGTTGTTGCAGACGCCGGTGGGATTCCTGGTGGACCGGTACGGCGCGCGTGCGTTCCTGGTTGGCGGCATCGTGCTGATGTCGGGCGGCATCGCGGCGATGGGGCTGGCCGGCGCGTATTGGCAGATCGTGCTGTGCGCGGTGGTCTCGGGCGTCGGCAATTCGGTCATTCACCCATCGGATTACGCGATCCTGGCCGGCTCGGTCGAAAAGGACCGCATGGGCCGCGCCTTCGCGCTGCATACTTTCGCCGGCAATGTCGGGTTCTCGGCCGCGCCGCCGACCATGGCGCTGCTGATGCTGGCGGTCGGCTGGCGGGTCAGCGTGATCTCGGTCGGGTTGGTGGGCGTGGCCGCGGCCGGCCTGGTTCTGGTGCAAAGCCGCATTCTGCTGGAGGGCAAGCGCCCGCGCCGTGCCGCGCGGCCGGCGGTGGCCGGGCATAAGCTGCTGTTCAGCCGGCCGCTGCTGCTGTTCTTCGGGTTCTACATGCTGGGGTCGATGGCGGGATCCGGCGTGCAGGCCTGGCTGATCACGGTCCTGCATCAGGTGCATGGGATCGGGATCGCCGATGCCTCGGGCGCGCTGACCGGCTACACCGTGGGCGCGACGCTGGGCGTGCTGGCGGGTGGGTTCTTCGCTGATGCCTTCGGCGCGCTGCTGCTGAGCTTCACGATCGGGATTTCGCTGGTCTGCGCCGTCCTGCTGGTGGCGGTGGGCGCGATCGGGATGCCGGTGGCGCTGACCATCGTTGTCATGTTCGCCGCCGGCCTGGCGATCGGCTGCACCCGCACGCCGCGCGACATGATGCTGCGCGAGGCGGTGCCGGCCAGCGAGATGGGCAAGGTGTTCGGCTTCGTCAGTTCCGGCCTGCCGCTGGGCAGCGCGCTGACGCCGGTGCCGTTCGGCTTCCTGATCGATCGCGGGCACCCCGAATGGATCCTGGCGCTGGCGGCGGGGCTGCTGGTGCTCAGCCTGATCTCGGTGGCAGCGGCGCGGGCGGCGGCGCGGCGGGTGCCGTTGGGGATGGTGGCGGCGGAGTAGCGATGGCCCGCCATCGCTAACTCGGTTCCTGCCGCGCGGCGCGGTGCGGGTTGCAGCACGCCGCCGGATCGTGGTGGTCAGGCCGCCTTCCCGGCCATCTCGCGCGTATTCCGGCTCAGCCCCGGCGCCGCCAGCACGCTCTCCAGCGCCGCCCGCATCTGCCCGGCCCGCCCCGGCTCCAGCCGCCGCCACTGCCCCAGCGGGGCCACCATCCGCGCCGCCACCTGCGGGTTCATCGGGTCCAGAGCCAGGATCGTCTCGGCCAGAAATCGGTAACCGTCCCCCGACGCATCGTGGAACCGCGCCTGGTTGGCGGCGAAAGCGCCGGCCAGGGCGCGCACCCGGTTGGGGTTGCGCAGGTCGAAATCGGGGTGCGCCGCCAGCACCCGCATTTGCGCCGGCGTGTCCGGCAAGGATGACCCGGCCTGGATCGCGAACCATTTGTCCAGCACCAGCGCATCGCTCCGCCAGCGCGCGTGGAAATCCGCCAGCGCGGCCGTGCGCTCGGGGCGGTCCACATTCGCCAGCACCGCAAGCGCGGCGAGGGTGTCGGTCATGTTGGCGCCGCGATCGAACTGCGTCCTGGCCAGCGCCACCGCGTCCGCCGCGTCGCCCGCGACCAGATAGGCGAGGCACGCATTGCGCAGCGCCCGCCGCCCCATCGCTGCCCCATCGATCCGGTACGGACCGGAATCGGTCAGGCGGTCGTACAGCGTCCGCAACCGCCCGCTCAGCGCGCGCCCGATCGCCGCCCGCGCCGCCTCCCGCACCGCATGCAGCATCCCCGGGTCCACCGGCATAAGCTGATCGGCAAGGTAGGATTCGGATGGCAGCGCCAGCGCCTCGGCGGCGAAGGCGGGATCGGCTTCGGCCCCGTCCAGCGCCGCCGCCGCGGCTTCGACCAGCGCGGGATCGTCGGGCCGGCCGTCCAGCAGCGCCTGCGTCGCGTAAAGCTGGCCGGCGTCCCAGCGCAGGAACGGGTCCGGTTCGTGCCGGGCCAGCAGGCGCAGCTGGTCGGGCGTGTAGCCGGTGATCCGCACCGGGGCGGAGAAGCCGCGCCCCAGCGCCGGCACCGGCTTGGATGGGATATCAGCGAAGGAAAACTGTGTTTCCGCCGCCTCGGCCAGCAGCAGGGCGGGGGCCGGCAACGCCGCTCCATCCGGTCCCAGCAGCCCGAACCCGAGCGGAATCACCAGCGGCGCCTTGTCCGGCTGGCCCGGGGTGGGCGCGGTGTGCTGGCGGATGGTCAGCGTGTACCGGCGCGCGGCCGGATCATACGCGCCGGCGAAGCTGATTTCCGGGGTGCCCGCCTGGTGGTACCACCGCTTGAAGCGGGTCAGGTCCACCCCCGCGGCATCGGCCATGGCGGCGACGAAATCGTCGATCGTCACCGCCTGGTTGTCGTGGCGGGCGAAATACAGATCCATGCCGCGCCGGAACGCCTCGCGGCCGATGATGGTGGCCATCATGCGGATCACTTCGGCGCCCTTGTTGTAGATCGTCGCGGTATAGAAATTATCGATCGCCTCGTAGCGGTCCGGCTGCACCGGATGCGCCAGCGGCCCGGCATCCTCGCGGAACTGCGCCGCCCGCAGCGCCCGCACGTCGCCGATCCGCTTCACCGCAGCCGACCCCTGATCCATCGAGAATTGCTGGTCGCGATAGACCGTCAGCCCTTCCTTCAACGACAGCTGGAACCAGTCCCGGCAGGTGACCCGGTTGCCGGTCCAGTTATGGAAATACTCGTGCGCGATCACGCTTTCGATGCCCTCGTAATCGGCATCGGTCGCGGTATCCGGGCGCGCCAGCACGTATTTGGTGTTGAAAACGTTCAGGCCCTTGTTCTCCATCGCCCCCATATTGAAATCCGCCACGGCGGCGATGTTGAAGACATCAAGGTCGTATTCCAGCCCGAACACCTGTTCGTCCCACGCCATCGCCTTCTGCAGGGATCGCATGGCGTGATCGCAGCGATCTTCGTCGCCCGGGCGCACCCAGATCGCCAGCGCCACTTCGCGCCCCGAGCGGGTGACGAAGCGGTCGCGCAGCGCGACCAGATCGCCCGCGACCAGCGCGAACAGATAGCAGGGTTTCGGATGCGGATCGGTCCAGGTGACGCGGTGACGGCCCTCGGCCAGCGTCTCGGTGGCACCAGGGTTGCCGTTCGACAGCAGCACCGGGCAGGACGCCGCATCCGCCGTGAGGGTCACGGTGAAGCGCGCCATCACATCCGGGCGGTCGGGGAAATAAGTGATGCGGCGGAAGCCCTCGGCCTCGCACTGGGTGAAGAAGGCGCCGTTGGACAGATAGAGGCCGGACAATTCGGTGTTGGCGGCCGGATCGATCGCGGTTTCGATCGTGAGCGTGCCGGCGTCCGGCGGATCGGCGATGACCAGGGCGTCGCCCACCCGGTGCCAGCGGTTTTCGCCCAGGGGAACGCCATCGATCATGAGGCTCAGGATGGGCTGGCCGGCGCCGTCCAGGGATAGCGGCGCGTGCGGGTCGGCGGCCGGGTTGCGGCGCAGCGCCAGGCGGGAGCGGACGGTCGTGGCGTGCGGGTCGAGAGTGAAGTCCAGCGCCACCGTATCGATCAGGAAGGCGGGCGGGCGATAATCGGCCAGGCGGGTTTCGTGCGCGG
>DAHWDR010000397.1:0-3542 GCA_027330745.1 Acetobacteraceae bacterium
GATGATGTCGATCCGTTCCAGCGTGTCGATGTCGGAATGGAGATAGCGGACCTTGATCCCGTGTTCGGTCAGGTATTCGGTCAGATCCTCGGACATGCGTTTGGTCAGCGTGGTCACCAGGACCCGCCCGCCGCGCGCGGCAACGGCGCGACATTCGCCCAGCAGATCGTCCACCTGGCGTTCCACCGGACGGATCTCGGTGACCGGGTCCACCAGGCCGGTGGGGCGGATGACCTGCTCGGCGAAGGTCCCGCCGGTGCGTTCCATTTCCCACGGGCCGGGGGTGGCGGAGACGAACAGGGTCAGCGGGCGGTAGCTCTCCCATTCCTCGAATTTCAGCGGTCGGTTATCGACGCAGGAGGGCAGGCGGAAGCCGAACTCGGACAGCACCGATTTGCGGTTGAAGTCGCCGCGATACATGCCGCCGATCTGCGGCACGGTGACGTGGGATTCGTCCACGATCAGCAGCGCGTCCTCGGGCAGGTATTCGAACAAGGTGGGCGGCGGTTCGCCGGGGTTGCGGCCGGTCAGGTAGCGCGAGTAGTTCTCGATCCCCTTACATGAGCCGGTGGTTTCAATCATTTCGATATCGAAGGTGCAGCGCTGCTGCAAGCGTTCGGCTTCCAACAGCCGCCCGCTTGCGGTGAGTTCGTCCAGGCGCGATTTCAGCTCGCGTCGGATATCGACCACCGCCTGCGCCAGGGTAGGGCGCGGCGTGATGTAGTGGCTGTTGGCGTAGACCGTGATGGCGGGCAGCGCGGCGGTCCGTTCCCCGGTCAGTGGGTCGAATTCGTGGATCGCTTCGATCTCGTCGCCGAACAGAGAGATGCGCCAGGCGCGGTCTTCGTAATGCGAGGGGAAAATGTCCACCACCTCGCCGCGCAGCCGGAAGGTGCCGCGCTGGAACGCGGCGTCGTTGCGACGGTATTGCAGCTCGGCCAGACCACGCGCCAGCTTGTCGCGGTCGATTCGCCCGCCCTGTTCCAGCTTCACCACCATCCGGGCGTAGGATTCGACCGAGCCGATACCGTAGATGCAGGACACCGAGGCCACGATCACCACGTCGTTGCGCTCCAGCAGCGCCTGGGTGGCGGCGTGGCGCATGCGGTCGATCTGCTCGTTGATCTGGGCGTCTTTTTCGATGTAGGTGTCAGTGCGCGGAACGTAGGCTTCCGGCTGGTAGTAATCGTAGTAAGATACGAAGTATTCCACCGCGTTGTCGGGAAAGAACCCCTTCATCTCGGCATAGAGCTGCGCCGCCAGGGTCTTGTTCGGGGCCAGGATCAGGGTAGGCTTCTGTACCGCCTCGATCACCTTGGCCATGGTGAAGGTCTTGCCCGAGCCGGTGACGCCGAGCAGCACCTGGTCGCGCTCGGCCGCGGCCACACCGCGCACAAGTTCGGCGATCGCCCGCGGCTGGTCGCCGGCGGGTTCGTAGTCGGAGACCACGCGCAGCCGGCGGGTGCGCGGGCGCGCCGGCTGTTTTTCCGGGATGAACAGGACCGGGTGGGGCGCGGGGCGGATTGCGGCGGACATGACCCTGATCTGGCCCCGCGCGGCTCCGCTGTCGAGGGGGGGAAACCGGGCTATACCGAGGGACCGAGGAGTCCCCGCCGATGCGGCTTGCCACCTGGAACGTCAACTCGATCCGTCAGCGGGAGGCCCATGTCAGCGCCTGGCTGGAACGGGTCGCCCCCGATATCCTGCTGTTGCAGGAGATCAAATGCGAGGAGCCGCAGTTTCCGGCCGAGGCGTTCCGCGCGCTGGGCTATCAGGCCGCGGTGGTGGGACAGAAAGCGTATCACGGCGTCGCGGTGCTGGCGCGGGTTCCGTTCACCGTGACCGCCCGCGCCCTGCCGGGGCTGCCGCCGGACGACGCCCAGGCCCGGTATATCGAGATCGAGGCCGGAGGGATCGCCATCGGCGGCCTCTATCTCCCCAACGGCAATTCCGGGGGCGAGGCCGGCTACGCCTATAAGCTGGCCTGGATGGACCACTTGGCTGCGCGCGCCGCAGCGCTGCTGGACGCGGGGCGGTCGCTGATTCTGGCCGGAGATTTCAACGTCTGCCCGACGCCCGCGGACGCCGCCCCGGGCGCGATCGACCCCGGCGATGCGCTGGTGCGCCCGGAAACCCGCGCGCGCTTCCGCCAGTTGCTCTGGCTGGGCCTGACCGATGCGGTGCGCGCGCTGCATCCGGACGAGCGGATATTCACCTTCTGGGATTACCAGGCCGGCGCCTGGCCGCGCGATGCGGGGCTGCGCATCGATCACGTGCTGCTATCGGCCGAGCTTGCCGAGCGGCTGACCCTGGCCGCGCCCGATCGCGCCGAACGCGATCGGGCGCAGCCGTCCGACCACGTGCCCGTACTGGTGACGCTCGGTTGAGGCTCAGATCAGCCCGCCGAACACCACCAGGCCGAACCCGATCGCCAGCCCGCCGATCACACCCGCCGCCCAGCGCAGCGCGGGCATCCGGGTGACGATGGAGACCGAAGCCAGCAGGATCGAGATCTGCAAGGCTCCGGCGGCGCCGGCATAGCCGTGTTCGCGGTGCAGCGCGTGTTCGGCTTGTGTCCGGTGGCGCTCGGCCTGAACCAGCAGTTGCTTCATGCCGTTGCCCTGCTTCGGGTCGTCGCGCAGCTGGGCGATGACCGCATCGGCGGCGGTGACCGCCGCCTGTGTCGCCGGGCTGTCGCCGCCGGGGAGGGCGCGCAGGATATCATTGCGGGATTGCAGCGTCGTGATCCGCACATTCTTCGCCTGGTAATAGGCGTAATCGTCGGTCACCGTGATGTGGTCCATCAGGAAGGCGGTTTGCGACGCCTTCTCGCCCACCTCGGCCAGTGCCAGGGCGGCTGCCAGTAGCGCGACCAGGACCGCCACCCAGCGGTCGGCGGTGTCGCCTTCGCTCTGATGGGCGTGGTGCGCGCGCTCTATCCCCTCGCGCGCGTGTTCGATCGACTCGCTCATTCCGGTAGCTCCATCGTGGCGAGGCAGCGTAGCAGATTCGGAAACGGGGGGTTGCGGTCGCGTTGTATCCCGGGTTAGGCACCGGAGGGCCCTACGCGGCCGGATGCATGACCTTCGGGAGGAGTACGACCAAATGACCCTAAAATCACTGGGCGCGACGCGCCGGCAGTTGCTTGGCGCCACTGGCGCGGGTGCCGCTGTCGGCCTCGGGATGCCGTTCATCCGGCCGGCTTCCGCCGCCACGCCGATCCGTATCGGCTTGTTGGAAGCCAAGACCGGATCGATCGCTGCGCAATCGCAATACCTTGTGTACGGGACCAAGCTTGCGCTGGCCGAGATCGGCCACAAGATCAACGGCCGTCCGGTCGAGCTGATCTGGTACGACGAGCCCTCTACCCAGGGTGCAGAACAGAATTTCAGCAAGCTGGTAAAGGAGGAGAAAGTGGTCGCCATTCTGGGCGGCACGCTGAGCTCGTCCGCCCTGGCCGAGGAAGCGCAGGCGCAGGAACTGAAAATCCCATATGTCTGCAACAACGCCGCCGCCACCGAGATGACCGGCAAGAACTGCAA